>NZ_JAJDMI010000165.1:0-501 GCF_020593505.1 Blautia sp. DFI.3.45 | reverse complement strand
AAAACATTTGTTGTCAAGGTTCAGTTTTTGGCTACGAGTTTTATTTTCGTAGCAAGGTGCAATCGGAAGAACTGTCTGAACCTCTTTTACGTTTGTGATTTTTGGAAATCAGAGGATTTTCAATTTGCCTTCCATATACTCTGTATTGGGAGCGACAAAATCGGACATGATTTTAGAAATTTTTTGAAATTATTTTTTGAAGTGTAAAAAGATATAAAAAAAAGATGCCAGGATTTCTCCTGACACCATAGTGACTATGCCAACTTCGTGCCCACTTGGCACAAGGTTGATTGTATTATTCTTCATTTCCTAATGATATTGGTTCTTTCTTTGTTTTCTTGTTTTTAGATATCATCTTATGACCTGTGTAAATAGCCATAATCATACAAAGCAAAGAACTTGCCGCAAAATATTTATGGCTTGATTTTAAACCTTTATATCCGCTATAAAAAGTTCCTAGCATCGTTATCAATGCTCCGACAGACCAATATTCATGAGCTT
>NZ_JAJDMI010000164.1:0-503 GCF_020593505.1 Blautia sp. DFI.3.45 | reverse complement strand
GTAAAAAAACAAATAGCAGAAATGACCGATGTGCTGGTTGATGTGAAAAACGGAAATGGCAACCGTCGTATTTTGTCTGCAACAAATGAACTGACTGCGCCTCTTGCCTATGAAATCAATGAGATCGTTGTGTCCTATGAAAGCAGACTTTCGATTGTACGGCAGACAGAGGAAACCAACCGCCAGCTTATGACGAGCCTTTCCCATGATGTGCGAACGCCCCTTACTACTCTGATTGGGTATCTTGACGCTGCACACAAAGGATTGGTTACAGGAAAAGACCGGGATGATTATATTGAAACCGCCCGCCGGAAAGCTCATGATCTGAAAGAATATATCGATGTACTCTTTGACTGGTTCAAGTTAAATTCCAACGAGTTTGCTTTGGAAATCCAGAGCGTTGAGGCCGCAGAGTTGACAAGAAATATCCTCATTGACTGGATCCCGGTTTTTGAGGATAAACAGGTTGATTATGACATTGATATTCCTGAACAGCCTGTCCG
>NZ_JAJDMI010000163.1:0-506 GCF_020593505.1 Blautia sp. DFI.3.45 | reverse complement strand
CAGTTGATATTTCACATATTTTAGGAAATTTAATAACTGTTATATTTGATTATCAAATTCTTCGCAAACCCTTGAAAATACTAAGTTTGTAGCAAGTGAACTTTCCCTTACTCTTTCCCTTGTGTTACATTTTCCCATTGCTTTTCATGAACCTTAATATGGGAAAAATTAAGGGAAAGAAAATTTCATAACACAATATAACATATAACAATAACGACATGGTGAACTGATTGAAATGTTTTCGATATTTAACTCTGTAACTGATTATCAAAAGAAAATGGAGATAAGATACGATGAGAACAATTTATGCAGAATATAATATAAACCACGATAGTATTGATGTTTACACAAGTGCTGGATATATGCTTCGCATTGATTGCTGGGAAGCTGAAAAAAATTTAAAAACCACATATGGATCAGAATGTGCGCTTACTTCATTGGCTGTGGATGAGCCTTTGGAATATGCAAGATTATATCTTGATGGCAATTTACAGATGTGGGTGGAT
>NZ_JAJDMI010000162.1:0-517 GCF_020593505.1 Blautia sp. DFI.3.45 | reverse complement strand
ATTTGGGAAAAAAGAAATGAGGTAAAACTATGGAAAAGAAAAAACTTCAATCAGTTAGTATCGCTGCGCTCATTGTGAGCATCCTACCGTTGGCGGCTCTTGCCCCATCGCTTCTGCACCTTTCGCTGTCGGACGGAGACCGAACCACTTGGGCTGGGGCCAATGTCGTTTTTGTCCTGCTGGGCCTGATTCTTTCGGTGGTATGTGTGCGGAGCAGGGAAAGCCGCAGCATTATCAATATTGTATCAACTGCAATCAGCGTTTTTTGGCTGCTGCTGATGGTGGGAATTGTTGCGCTTGCCATGTTCCTTACTTTCGTTCAGTGAGGAAACGGTTATGCGTAGAGTTGGGAAATTTATTGGATGCTACCTGATCGCGGTTTCTTTGCGTTTACACAAACCTATGACGACTTGCAGGGACACGGTAGCCGATTGGAGGCTATTTTGCCGTGTCCCGTTTGCCTTTTCAAAGCTCACATGATCTACATCAGTTAAAAAAGCATTGCTCCTCCTCCGGG
>NZ_JAJDMI010000161.1:0-530 GCF_020593505.1 Blautia sp. DFI.3.45 | reverse complement strand
ATGATACAGGCGTATCTTGATAAGTACACCGGGAGCATGGTCTGTTCCAAGCAGCTCTACAAGGAAGCCTTAAACCATGCCTTTGACGAGCCGAAGCAATGGGAAATCCGGGAAATCAACGAGATTATGAATCAGTGTATTTCCGGCTGGCGGTACTTCCCGAACCCAAGAATGTTTTCCGAATATGGCAGACAAAAGGGCTGGGAGCGTGAAAACCCGGCAACGGACTTATGCAACCCGTCTGAAAAAACGATGGATGGCTTTGTGGAGGTCACAGAACAGATGAAGCTTCCATTCTGAAAATGACAGCCCGTTGCACCCCCTGTTGCTATCCCGTTGCCGAGCCGGTTGCAGGACATTAGCCCGGGAAAATCCCTTATTTCCGGGCTTTTCTCCCTTATGACAACCAAAACAACAGAAAAATAAAAGAAAAGTATAAATAGTAACCATCGTCAGATTGAGATTGTTTGCAAGGTCTTTTGAAGCCCGTTGCCGGACTTCGTTGCCGACACCCTCTGTCTGGCTATTTT
>NZ_JAJDMI010000160.1:0-532 GCF_020593505.1 Blautia sp. DFI.3.45 | reverse complement strand
ATCTTGTGAAATTCTTGTAAAATTAAAAGATGAAAAAATGTTAAGACAAATCCAAGATAAATTTGGTGGTTCTGTAAAATTAAGATCAGGTGTTAAGGCTATTAGATATAGATTAAAAAATAAAGAAGGTATAATTAAATTAATTAATGCCGTTAATGGTAATATTCGTAATAGTAAAAGATTAGTACAATTTAATAAAGTATGTATTTTATTAAATATCGATTTTAAAGAACCTATTAAATTAACTAAAGATAATGCTTGATTTATAGGATTCTTTGATGCTGATGGTACTATTAATTATTATTATTCCGGTAAATTAAAAATTAGACCTCAATTAACTATTAGCGTTACAAATAAATATTTACATGATGTTGAATACTATAGAGAAGTATTTGGTGGTAATATTTATTTTGATAAATCACAAAATGGTTATTATAAATGATCCATTCAATCAAAAGATATAGTATTAAATTTTATTAATGATTATATTAAAATAAATCCATCAAGAACACTAAAAATAAATAAATTATAT
>NZ_JAJDMI010000017.1:0-69020 GCF_020593505.1 Blautia sp. DFI.3.45 | reverse complement strand
TAATATAGAGCCTTCCTTTTTCCAACCTGAATTATCCAAAACTATCTCTTTATCTCAGAATCCTTCACAATAAAAAAATATCGAATTTCTCCAAAACGATTTAACCACTCATCAATAATATCCGAACTATTGGCTTCTATCATCCTGCGGCATTTAAAATGCCTCCTTCCTGCGAAAATTCAATGATAAGATGAGCGTTATTTCTGATTAATTGTTTAAAATATGCCATCTCTGTATCAGAATATCCCTCAATATCCTCCCACCTATAATCAGGAAGCCAGCATGTGGCATTGTGAAATCCTCCAAATTCATCAGGAGTTTCTATATAGACTTTTACTTTCCCATCTGCTTTCATTTCTGAATGAGTAATTTCTGTATCATCATTCAATGTCATAAACGGATACATCATAATTGCATTCATCCCTTCTTCACTTAATTTACCTGATATCCGGCACTTCTGAAATCATAAACAAGATCTGTCATGTTGTATTATTTTTCTTCATCCATGGTGCGGAGTCTGTGTACAAGCTCTTCGCAGATCTCCAGTTCGTTTTTGCCGTCTGTCTCGATGATAATGTCTGCTGCCGCCTCGTATTTGGCACGGCGTTTCTCCATCAGTTCTGTGATAAACGGAACAGTCTTATTGTTCTCGATCAGCGGACGATCGTGGTTGTCTTTGACACGGTCAAGGATTGTCTCCGGTTTTGCTGTGAGGAGAACAACACGGCCATTCTTCTTCATCTCCACTACATTGCACTCTCTCATTGGAGTACCGCCGCCGCAGGAGATTACAACATTACTGCGTGACTGCATCTCGATGAGAAGATTTGTCTCAAGATTACGGAAATACTGCTCGCCGTATGTCTCGAAGATATCGGAAATACTCATTCCCTGTCTCTGGGCAATGATTTGATCCATCTCTGCCACATCCATGGCAAATACATTCTTAAGGAAATCAGAAATTGTGGACTTACCCGTACCCATAAAGCCGATCAGTACGATATTATAATCGAAGAGCTTTCTCGCCTGGATCCGTTTACTGTTTGTGCGGATGCATTCAAATACATCGGAAACCTCATCCTTATGGCGTCTGCCTTCCATTCTCTTCTCCAGCCATTCTTTCTGCTTCGCTTCCTGCTCAGGCTGTAAGATCTGGAGTCCGTTGGCTTCTTTATATGCCATAATGTCCTCCACGATCCTGTTACGCATGATAAGTGCATCCAGAATGATCTCATCACACTGACCAAGACTCTCTCTGAGTATTTCTAACTGATTCATATCTCTTTCCCCTGTCTTTCCTATGTCAGCTTGCAGCAGACCGCAAATCAGCCACAAACTGCCATAAAATATTCATGAACGGCAATATATAAATGCCGACTGTTAAAGTTTATTATATCAATGTCGCTTTCGCATAGCAACCCTTTAAACCATTGAATTATTTCATCCGTTCGATAGTTTTTTTTCTATGAATTCAACAAACAATTCTATGGCAAGACTCTGATGACAGTTCTTTAAGGTTCCCATATACTATATCTAATGAAAAAAATCATGAAATACTTTTTCAGTGTACCATTTAAAACTGATTTTTTCCACTGATTTCTCCGCATAGACCGGATAAAAATCTATCAGTTTTCCATCCAGGTAATAGGCTATGCGGCCAAGTTTCTCCCCCTTAAGAACCGGCGCACTGACTTTCTGCGGGATTTCCATTTTACAGGTTACAGTTTCCCCTTTTTTCAGAAGGACTTCTTTTTCCCTGTCATATGCAGTTACACTGCATTTACCCCTCAGATAGATTTTCGTTCCTATATCCTGACCATCTTCCACACCGTCTGTTACCAGAATTTTTCCGGTCTGTGGTTCTTTCCAGTAGGTTTCGTACTCATAGTTGTAATCTCCGAAGTCCAGCAGTTTCTTTGTGTCACTCCATTTATAGGTTTTGTGGTTGGGCCATCCACAGCCAAGGAGGCTGACGATAAATGTTTTGCCCTCTTTTTCCCAGGCACATACATAACAGTAGCCAGCCTGGGAAGTATAGCCTGTTTTTCCGGCAAGAACTCCGTCTCTCATGTCAAGAAATGCATTGGCATTATGTACAGAAAAGGTTCTCTTTCCTGTGATCTCCGAGAATGTATAATCTCTGGTCTGTGCAATGTGCAGGAATGTTTCGTTTTTAACAGCATAGCGCATGATCAGCGCCAGATCTTTGGCTGTTGTGTGATGTTTTCCGTTCTCATCCTCAGCATCCAGGCCATTGGGTGTGATAAAATACGTATCCTTACATCCTATCTGTTTTGCTTTCCGGTTGAGCATTCTGGCAAAGCCTTCCACGCTTCCTCCGCAGTGTTCTGCAATGGCAACCGCTGTATCATTATGGCTTTTCAGCATAAGGGAATACAGAAGATCCTCCAGATAATACTGTTCTCCTTTCCGAAGTCCCAGCTTTACTTCCGGCTGGGATGCCGCATTCTGAGAAACCTGAACATAATCATCCCCCAGAGAGTTCTCCAGTGCCACAATACAGGTAAGCACCTTGGTTGTGCTGGCATTTGCCAGAGGACGCTCCCCATCCTTTTCATAGAGTACTCTGCCTGACTCTCCGTCCATGAGGACTGCTGATAATGCATACAGTTCTGCCGGTTCTTCTGCAACAGGTGTCATGTCTACTGTCTGAGGTATTTTGTGCTCCGCTCCCCGGGCGGAGGTGTATGTCTGCGTAAACAATAATACCGCCGTCACAACAATGACAGCGGCAATATGTTTCATTCTCATACTCCACCTCACATGCTGGCAATCCATGAATATCACTGTTCATAATTTACGGTTATTCACAGATCTGTTGTTTACAGGATATCTGCAGGATTTTGCTTCACCCTATAAGATAATTTATGCCTGCATGTCCGGAATATGACTGTCACAGTTCCGAAAAATATCGGGATATCCCATTACCCGTTATAAGTCCGGTCCCATCTTTTGCTCAGATGATAAGCTCCCTCTCTTAAGGTATAAAGTTCTCCCAGATATTCCACAGCTTCAGGAACCGCCTCTCTGTAAAGTCTCTCAAGTTCAGGCATGGGAGCTTTTGCCTGCTCTACTGCTTCGGCAGTCATGAAATGTTCAATGACAGAGCCGATGGACTCTCCTCCCAATCTCAGAAGTTTCCCCAGAATCCTGCGTTTTCTTCCATGGTCATCACACACCATGAAATTGGTAAGAATTTTCATCATCCTGACAGAAATATAAATGTTCATGGTTTTCACCAGAGGAATGGCCCTGTGGATCACTCTGGCATATTCCATCTTCGGCATGATCCCGCAGGCCGGATAATAATGGTCGGGATCTTTACCTGTCTCTTCCATAAGCACACGGTCAAATTCCTTCTCCAGAACAATGTGAGGAATGACGCCTTCTGCAGCCATCTTATTTACATAGGGATGGCATGCGGAGTCCAGAATATAATGACAGCCAAATCCAAGAAGATATGCAAAAAGTGCCTCATCATCATTTCTTCTGACCTGCCGCATCCCTTCTTCAAAAAAGGCTCTTGCCTTCTCATGATGCATCTCAATCCCGAACTGGGTGACAGGATTCTTTGAAACCATATAGTAGAACAGGATATCCGGCCCATGTAAACCGATCCTGTACAGATCTCCATGTCTGCGGAGCAGAGCTTTCATATCTGGAGGCAGTCTCTTATATACTTCTTTTCCAAATAAATCATGTGCATATGTGGTTGGCATTATTTTTTCTCCTTTATCTTACACATCCAGTTTCAGCTGGATTTCTTCCTCTGCCTCTGCCTTAAAGTCCTCTATCTGGACAGGGTCAGGGACAGGCAGGGATTCCAGATCCTGTACGCCGAAGCAGCGCAGAAACTCTTCCGTGGTTCCGAGCAGGATTGGACGTCCGGGGGCATCCAGACGCCCCAGCTCCCTGACCAGACTGTATTCTACCAGCTTGTTGATGGCGTGGTCACATTTTACCCCTCGGATCTTCTCGATTTCCGCCTTTGTAACCGGCTGTTTGTATGCAATGATGGATAAGGTTTCCAGCATAACATCTGACAGTGCCGGCTTCTGAGGATGCAGGGCAATATTGATCAGATACTGATAATATTCTTTCTTTGTACACATCTGGAAAGAATTCTCCAGCTCTATGATCTGGATGCCTCTGTTCTCTTCCTGATAACGGTCCATCATATTGCGGATGATCCTTCCTGTTGTCTTCTCGTCCACACCGATGGCTCTGGCGATCCGGGGCAGTTCTACGGAACCGCCCATTGCAAAAAGTATTGCTTCTATCGCAGCTTCTGTCTCCTTAATCTTCACTCAGTCTTCCTCATTCCTTTTATTACATATTGATCTCTGTATTCTATGGTTCATCTTCCGCAAATTCTGTAAGATTCTTCCATGTATCCGGGTCTGTCTGTACTTCAACAGAGATATCATCGAACAGTCCGTCCTGCTCCACATGGATATGCCCCATTTTCATCAGTTCCAGTATGGAGAGAAAGGTGACGATCACCTGTACTTTCGAGCACTGACTCTCCAGGAGATTGCGGAAGCTGAATTTCCGATGGGTACGGGCAAAATCTTTGATCTCTATCATCTTATCAGACAGACTGACCTCTTCCTTCTCTATGGTTCCGAATTTGCTTCGGATAGGATCGACCTTGTCTTCCTGCCTGCGGATGATAGACTTGTAGATTGCATTCAGCTTCTCCAGTGTGAGACCTGCCAGAAGTTCCTTTGGATCTACAGGCTCTCTGTACTGCAGTACCTCATCGGGAAGAGTGGGCTCTTTAAAGAATACATTTGCCGCATCGTCCATCTTGTCCTTCAACTCATAGGACATAAACTTATACATCTTATATTCCAGAAGTTTCTCCACCAGTTCCGCTCTTGGATCTTCCTCTTCTCCCTCCTCATTGACTTCTTTCGGGAGAAGCATTTTACACTTGATATCCAGCAATGTGGCTGCCATAACCATAAACTCGCTCATAACACCAAGGTCTTCCCGCTCCATGGCATGGATGTATTCCATATACTGATCTGTGATCTCCACGATGGGGATATCATAGATATCTATTTTATTTTTTTCGATAAGGTGCAGTAAGAGATCCAGAGGACCTTCAAATACTTCCAGCTTTACCGGAATTCCCATAGCACAGTCTTTTCCTTTTCAAGTAAATATTTCGCTGCCATACAGTCAGCAGACAGTAACAATATTCTCAGGCATTCGGTTTCAGATCCACCATCAGCAATTCCCTGGGATTATGGATCCTTACAGGTATGGTGTGTTCCCCTGCTCCTGCGCTTACCAGCATATGCTGTTCCTTCCTGTGGAAATCTCCGCAGCAGAACTTCGGAAATGGATGAAGCTGTGGGGAAAGCAGCCCATTGTGCCTGCCAATTCTTACAATCCCTCCATGATAATGCCCGCTCAGGATCAGATCTGCCCCCCAGTCAAAATAGGTATCTCCATATTTAGGACTGTGAGCCAGAAGAATATTCAGGGAATCGGAAGATGGTTCTCCGATCAGTTCCCTGACTTCCTCTCTTTTAAGCTGTGGAGAAAATGGCTTTTTATAATAGATCAGAGGTACTTCCAGACCATAGACAGTAAGGCTGGTTTTTCCCACCTGCAGGCTGCAGGATTCATTATGCAGGATATGGATCCCGGCTGTCTTCAGCTCCTTTTCATATTCCTGATATCGGGCTGCCATACAGTTCTCCTGAGGATCTGTCCTGTACAGCTTATATTCATGGTTTCCCAATGCATAATAAACCGGATACTGCTGAGCAAGGCTCCTCAGAAGAGATGATGCAGTCTTTAAAGAAGCAGAATCATTTCTCACGATCATATCACCGGCAATGAGAATCCCATCCGGTCTGTACCGGTGGATCGTCTCCAGAAGCTTTCTGTTATCAGGGCCAAATTCCATGCCATGAAGATCTGCGATCACAGCAAATCTGATGCCTCTCGCATCCTTTATTTTGTTAGAATGGATTGTATAATGTACGGTTTTAAATCTTTTCATGCAAGTTTTCTTTTCCCTTTATGTTCACTTTGTGTCTGACAACGCATTCTGCGGGATATTATTTTCCGAATCCGCAGTTCGGGAATGTACAGACATCACAGTTCAGGCAGAGTCCACCCTCTCCAAGTTGGTTAATCTCTGATAATGTGATCTCATCATCTGCCATCAGTCTCGGCAGAAGCAGATCAAAGATGGTATTCTTTGCATACATAACACATCCCGGAAGCCCAAGGATCGGTATCTGCCTGCCGTCTTTCTCATAATAGGAAACCAGCATCATAGCTCCCGGAAGTACAGGTGCACCGTAGGATACGATGCGGGTTCCTGTTGCTTTGATCGCACCCGGAGTTCTGTCATCCGGATCTACGCTCATTCCACCGCTGCAGACTACCATATCGGCTCCCTCTTCGATAAATTTCAGGATATCGGCTGTTATCTGTTCCATATCGTCACCCGGTTTTGTCTGACCGATGACCTCTGATGGAAATTTTGCAAATTTATCTCTCAGTACAGGAGTGAAGGTGTCAGTGATCAGACCTTTCTGCACCTCACTTCCTGTTGTTACGATACCCACCTTTTTCTTCTTATATGGCAAAATGGAAAAGATCGGCTCTGTGCCTGCCACCTCTGCTGCACGATCCATTTTCTCTTTCTCGATCACCAGAGGGATAATTCTGGTTCCTGCCAGTTTGTCGCCCTTCTTTACAGGAAAATCTCCATGGCGGGATGCGATCATCATCTCTCCAAGTGAATTGACAGCCAGCAGAGCTTCTCTGCGGATCTTAAGCACTCCGTCAATGTCTGCGATCAACTCGATCTTTCCCTCTTTTATATCAGAACCATGCATGGTGTCCGAATCTCCGGCACAGATCTTATAAAGGATCTCTGCGCCTTCATTCTCATGAAGGATTCCTTCTTTCTTCTCCCACACATATAAATGTTCTTTTCCTACAGAGAGTAACAGAGGAATATCCTCTTCTCTGACAATATGACCTTTCCTAAAAAGCACCCCTTTTTTTACATCTTTGATAATCTGTGTGATGTCATGGCATAAAATGTGCCCTACGGCATCTTCTGTACGGATTTCTTTCATTATATAGTACCTTCCTTTTGTTTTTTATTTCCCTCAATACCCATTTGGATTTTATTATACATCGGATTGCTGTCCTTTGTCAAAAAATTATAAAATTGTCCAAAATACTTTTTGTCTACAGTCTCATGACAACTTTTTTCAGGCAGTCCAGATATGTGGCTTTTCCTGCATTTTCCCCATAAAGGATCCTCACTCTTCCCAGTTCCTTCCCATCGATGGAATAGATCATCTCCCCTGCCAAGGTGTTCTTTTTCACCGGGGCCTTTACTTCCCTGTGGATCCTCAGCTTTCTTTTTACATTTCCGATATTCTGTCCTGTGGTGTCCAGATAGTGGAACTGTTCCTCATAAACCAGAGAAACCGTCTTTTTCTTTCCATTTCTGACCGGGATCTCCGGCAAAGCTTCCATTTTCTTATCTATGTACAGGCTGCATTTTGAAAAGCCATAATTCAGCATGGAGGCTGCATCTTTAAATCGCACTTTATAGTCCGGGGCTGCCATCACTACTGCGATCAGGGTAATGTCATTTCTTTTTGCGACTGCACTGAGACAGTATTTTGCAATGCTGGTGCTTCCTGTTTTCAGACCGACACAGCCCTCATAGCTGCGGATCAGTTTATTGGTATTGGTAAGTCCGAATTCCTTTGTCCCCTGCCTGGTCACATGGGTGATATTTTCCATCCATATGGAAGAATATTCCAGAATTTTCGGATATTTTGTGATCAGTTCCCTGCTCATGATGGCAATGTCCCTGGCTGTTGTGTAATGATCGGGAGATTCTGTCAGACCACAGCAGTCTTCAAAATGAGTATTTTTCATCCCAAGTCCTTCTGCCCGTTCATTCATGTGGCGGACAAATTCCTGTTCACTGCCACAGATATGCTCTGCCATTGCTACACTGGCATCGTTTCCTGATGCGATCACAATGCATTTAATCAGGGTTTCCACTGTCTGGATTTCCCCCTCCTCCAGAAACACCTGAGAACCGCCCATTGACTTCGCATGGGCACTGGTTGTGACTGTGTCGTCCATTTTCAGGCTGCCTTTATCCAGAGCATCAAAGATCAGGATCAGAGTCATGATCTTCGTGATACTGGCAGGGCTTCGTCTGGTATCCGCATCCTTCTGATAAACGACTGTTCCTGTCTGCGCTTCCATTAAGATTCCTGATGGTGCTTCAATAAGATCTGTGGATTCTGCCTGTCTGGTATTGCTTTCCTCGGGCAAAAAGATTCCGGCGGCATACACGGGTGCAGTGATGGTGCAGACTATGATAAGTATAGCGCATATTATGGAGATCCATTTTTTTCGCATATTCTCTCTCCGATCAATGTACCGACAGACTGATTGCCGGCACACTGAGACTACTGTTTTTATTCATTATATAGCAATCCAATAAAATAATGCGTAGATACTATGGCAATTCTGTAAAATACCGTATAGGATCCAATCCATACGGAGCACAGTACAATCAGGCAAATATTCTCAATCCGATACCTGATCATAATCAGATAAAAAGCACTGAAAACCATAAAAATATGATTTTCAGTGCTCATTTTACATCAGCGGCGCAAATGCGCGGAAAATATTCTGCATGATACGCAGTCCTATATTTCTGTTCAGGCAGAATTCCGGTTCTATCTGCCTGCAATATTCCATAGTCTGGATAAAATCATCTTTGATATCCTGTATTACTCTGTTTCTGTAGATCCATACACCATCCTCAAAATGAAGATAAAGACTTCGATAGTCCAAGTTGATGGTTCCCACAACTCCAATCTCATCATCACTCACAAAGGATTTTGCGTGAAGGAAACCGGGCTGATATTCATAAATCTTTACACCGGCTTCCAGAAGCTGCCTGTAATAGGACTGGGTAAGGATAAATACCAGCTTCTTGTCAGGGATTCCCGGCGTCATAATACGCACATCCACCCCGCTTTTGGCTGCCAGACAGAGGGCAGTCATCATCTCATTATCTATGATCAGATAGGGAGTACAGATATATACATATTTTTTTGCCTTGTTGATAATGTTCAGATATACATCTTCACCGACAACCTCCTCATCCAGAGGTGTATCACAGAACGGCTGGACAAATCCGTCACTCTCAAATTCTTCCTCATGATATCTGTGGGGAAAATAGGCTTCATAATCAATACTTTCTTCAGATCTGCCGATCACCGCCCACATATGGAGAAACATTACCGTCATATTCCAGACAGCTTCCCCTTTGAGCATAACAGCGGTATCCTTCCAGTGTCCGAAACGCGCTTTCTGGTTGATATATTCATCTGCAAGATTGATGCCTCCCGTAAATCCAACCCATCCGTCAATGATACAAAGCTTCCTGTGATCCCGGTTATTCTGGATAATATTCAAAATGGGACGGAAAGGATTAAATACCTGACATTTGATTCCCTTTTTCTGAAGTTCTTCATAATATTTATGGGGAAGTGTTGTGAGACAGCCAAATCCGTCATAGATCAGGCGCACATCCACACCCTCCGCAGCTTTCTTTTCCAGAATATTCAGGATTGTCTGCCACATCACCCCATCATTGATAATGAAATATTCAATAAAAATGTATTTCTTCGCCTGTTTCAGTTCCCTCACAAGCACCGGGAACATATCATCTCCTACCTGAAAATACTCTGCAGTTGTGTTCTCATGGACCGGAAATCTGGAAACATCCGAAATATATCTGGACTGATTTGAAGCCGAGGGATTCAGAGCCTCCAGCTTCTGCCTCGTCTGTGGCCGATCCCGCAGATACTCCCTGCTCTCCTCAATCCTCTGTTCAAAATGCTGCTGCATGATCGCAGCGATCCTGGAACGTCCAAATACAAAATATAATACCACTCCAAGAATTGGCAGGATCAGGATCAGCATTGTCCAGGCCAGTTTGTAGGAAGGATTTATTTCCTTATTCAGGATCCATAATACCAGCACAATACCTATCAGCCTCAATCCGATATCAATATATCTGGAATAAGCGGCCAGACGCAGTACCATCATTAAGATCCATCCAAGCTGGACGAGCATTGCAACCGCAACATAAAAGATTCTGTTGAAAATCAGCTTTGCCAGTTTTTTAAACAGTAAAAGGATCCAGTTTTTCTTTTCTTTAAGTATTTTGTTATTTTCTGCCTTCAAGATTACTTCCTTCCCCTGATTATTGTCCAAATTATGATAAAAATCCCTGACAGAACTGCCAGGGATTTTTGCGCACAATTAATTATATTTACGTTTTCTTGCGGCTTCAGATTTCTTTTTACGACGAACGCTTGGTTTCTCGTAATGCTCTCTTTTGCGGATTTCCTGCTGGATTCCTGCTTTTGCACAGCTTCTTTTGAATCTGCGAAGAGCGCTATCTAAAGTCTCGTTCTCTTTTACGATTACGTTTGACATAGACTCACACCTAACCTCCCTCCAGTTGTAGATTGTGCTAAAATACAACTGTCTGGGTATTTTTTCTTGCACAAGTGATATTATATATCATTGCCTGTGGGTTCGTCAACATCTTTTTGGTTAAATTTTGCAGATTTTTTTAGTTACTATTCACACGCCACTATCCCGCGAGGTGTTTTGGCATGTATATGCCAAAATCCCGAGACATACCGCGCGAATTTATGCGATTAGCATAAATTCTGTGCATCGCGAAGCGTGTTGCTGGTCACAAAGTGAGCAGTAACAATTTTTACTTTATCTGACCTTCAAGGATTCCTGCTGCTGCATCTACGGCTTCCTGAGCTTTAGCAGGGTTCTTTCCGCCGGCCTGAGCCATGTTCGGACGTCCGCCGCCGCCACCGCCTACGATAGCTGCCACTGCTTTGATCAGGTTACCTGCGTGAGCGCCTGCTTTCTGTGCTGCATCAGTAGCCATTGCAAGAAGGTTTACTTTCTCACCGTTTACTGCTGCCAGAAGGACAACACCCTCACCAAGTTTGCCTTTCAGCTGATCGCCAAGGTCACGAAGTCCGTTCATGTCCACTCCGTCTACTTTTGCAGCAAGAAGTTTCACACCTTTGACTTCTACTACTTTATCCATAACATCTCCCAGAGCTCCCTGAGCCAGTTTGCTCTTTAAGGATTCGTTCTCACTGGAGAGTGCCTTTACTTCTCCCTGAAGATGTCCGATCTTCTCTACGATCTCTGCAGGATTTGCTTTCAGAGCTTTGGCTGCTTCGTGAAGCAGTTCTTCCTGTTTCTTATAGTATTCCAGAACTCCGTTGCCTGTCAGAGCTTCGATACGGCGCACGCCTGCTGCGATACCGGATTCGGAAACGATCTTGAACAGCATAATGTTGCCTGTGTTTGCCACATGAGTACCACCGCAGAGTTCTTTGGAGAAGTCACCCATGGATACCACACGTACCTTCTGATCATATTTCTCTCCGAACAGAGCCATTGCTCCGGATTTCTTGGCCTCTTCCACATCCATAACATCTGTATGGACTTCAAGACCAGCCTGGATTTCTTTATTAACAAGCGCTTCTACCTGTGCGATCTCATCAGCTGTCATAGCCTGGAAATGAGCAAAGTCGAAACGAAGTCTGTCCGGTGTTACCAGAGAACCCTTCTGTTCTACATGACTTCCAAGAACTGTCTTTAATGCTTTCTGAAGAAGATGTGTTGCACTGTGGTTCTTCTCAGTGTCTCTTCTTGCAGCTTCATCCACTTTCAGGGAAACAGTTTCGCCTGTGGAGATCATACCGGATTCCATATGACCTACATGTCCGAATTTACCGCCGCGAAGCTTGATGGTGTCTTCTACTACGAACTTACCGTTTGCAGTTTCGATCACACCTGTATCTCCGACCTGTCCACCCATAGTTGCGTAGAATGGAGTCTGCTCTGTAAAGACAGTTCCTTTCTGTCCTTCCATCAGGGAGTTTACGATCTCTGTCTCTGTTGTAAGGACTGTTACTTTGGAATCAAAGGTAAGATGATCGTATCCTACGAATTCTGTTGTAACATTTACATCAATATCATCATATACAGTTGCGTCAGCACCCATATAGTTTGTCACTTCACGTGCAGAACGTGCTTTGTTTCTCTGCTCTTCCATACATTTCTGGAAGCCAGCCTCGTCAATATCATATCCTTTTTCCTCAAGGATCTCTTTTGTAAGATCCATCGGGAATCCGTAAGTATCATATAATTTGAATGCATTTTCGCCGGAAAGTGTTTTCTCTCCTGCTGCTTTCATCTCATCTTCCATCTCTCCAAGGATACGAAGACCCTGGTCAATGGTCTTGTTGAACTGGTTTTCTTCATTTGTGAGAACTTTAAAGATAAATTCTTTCTTCTCTTCCAGCTCCGGATATCCTGCTTTGGAACCATTGATCACTTCTTCACTTAATTTTGCAAGGAAGGGGCCTTCGATTCCAAGAAGACGTCCGTGACGTGCTGCACGACGGATCAGACGGCGGAGTACATAACCGCGGCCTTCGTTTGTAGGCATGATACCGTCGGAGATCATAAATGTTGCAGAACGGATATGATCTGTGATCAGACGGATGGATACGTCATCGTTATAATTCTTCTCGTATTCTTTTCCGGAAATCTCACATACCAGGTTACGCAGTGCGCAGATGGTATCTACATCGAAAATGGAATCTACGTCCTGTACAACAACTGCCAGACGTTCCAGACCCATACCTGTATCAATGTTCTTCTGTTTCAGTGTTGTATAATTTCCGTTTCCATCGTTCTCAAACTGGGTAAATACGTTGTTCCATACTTCCATGTAACGGTCACAGTCACATCCTACTGTACAGCCAGGTTTTCCGCAGCCATACTTCTCTCCACGGTCATAATAGATCTCTGAACATGGACCACAGGGACCTGCGCCATGCTCCCAGAAGTTATCTTCTTTTCCAAAACGGAAAATTCTGTCAGCCGGGATTCCGATTTCTTTGTTCCAGATGTCAAATGCTTCATCATCTTCCAGATATACGGAAGGATAAAGACGGTTTGCATCCAGTCCTACTACCTCTGTGAGGAATTCCCAGGACCAGTGGATGGCTTCTTTCTTAAAGTAGTCACCAAAGGAGAAGTTACCAAGCATCTCAAAGAATGTACCGTGGCGTGCAGTTTTACCTACATTCTCGATATCACCTGTACGGATACATTTCTGGCAGGTACTTACTCTTGTTCTCGGCGGGATTTCAGCACCTGTAAAATATGGTTTCAGCGGAGCCATACCTGCGTTGATCAGCAGAAGACTCTTATCTCCCTGTGGTACCAGGGAAAAGCTTTTCATTACCAGATGTCCTTTGCTTTCCATGAAGTCCAGGAACATCTGACGAAGTTCGTTTACTCCGTATTTCTTCATAATCTTTTCCTCCTGAAATCGGCGGCACCGGTTCAGCAGTATCCGCCGATATTTCTATAATGAATTTTTTATTTTGCCAGAACTTTATTGAATTTCTTTTTGCCTTTTTTCAGCACTACACCTTCACCTGTAAGTGAATCTTTGGCAACTGTGTATTTCACATCTGTGATCTTCTCACCGTCAATGGAAACACCGCCCTGTTCAATGGCACGACGTCCCTCGGAACGTGTTGGAACCATTCCTGCTTTTACAAGCATGGAGATCAGGTCGATTGTTCCTTCTTCTGAGAAGTCTTCGTCTGCAAGCTCAGTTGTCGGCATGTGTGCTGTATCAGCGCCGCCTGCAAAAAGTGCTCTTGCGCCTTCCTGCGCTTTCTTTGCTTCCTCTTCGCCATGAACCAGATTTGTCAGCTCGTATGCAAGGATTTCTTTTGCTTTATTCAACTGGCTTCCTTCCCATTTCGCCATCTCATCGATTTCTTCTAACGGAAGGAAGGTAAGGAGACGCATACATTTGATAACATCTGCATCATCCACGTTTCTCCAGTACTGATAGAAATCGAAAGGAGAAGTCTTCTCCGGGTCAAGCCATACAGCACCGGACTGTGTTTTACCCATCTTCTTACCTTCGGAGTTCAGAAGAAGTGTGATTGTCATGGCGTAAGCGTCTTTTCCAAGTTTACGACGGATCAGCTCTGTACCGCCAAGCATATTTGCCCACTGGTCATCACCGCCGAACTGCATGGTGCAGCCGTATTTCTGATACAGCATGTAGAAGTCGTAGCTCTGCATGATCATATAGTTGAACTCAAGGAATGTAAGTCCACGTTCCATACGCTGTTTGTAGCACTCGTGAGAGAGCATACGGTTTACAGAGAAATGTGGTCCAACATCACGAAGTACTTCTACATAATTTAAGTTCATCAGCCAGTCTGCATTGTTTACCATTAATGCCTTACCGTCTGAGAAGTCGATAAAACGCTCCATCTGTTTCTTGAAGCAGTCGATGTTGTGCTGAATGGTCTCCACTGTCATCATCTGACGCATATCAGATCTTCCGGACGGGTCACCGATCATACCGGTTCCGCCGCCTAATAATGCGATTGGTTTATTTCCCGCCATCTGCAGACGTTTCATCAGGCAGAGCGCCATGAAATGTCCCACATGAAGGCTGTCTGCGGTAGGGTCAAAGCCAATGTAAAATGTGGCTTTTCCATTATTTACCATTTCTTTGATCTCTTCTTCGTCTGTTACCTGAGCAATCAGACCACGGGCTTTCAGCTCGTCCCAAACTGTCATTGTTTGTTTCCTCCTCGTAATAAAATAAAGCAACCCGGTTCCTGTCCCTTTAGGACGAGAACCGGGTCCCGCGATACCACCTAAATTCGCAGAAAACTCGCATTCTCTGCCTCAATAAGTAACAAACCATGCCATTGTTATGATAAACAACGGTTCTCTCTGTTACTTAAGCATGTTAACGGATGCCACTCCGCTGCAGCCTACTTACCTTACAATATCTCTGAGGTGTTCGGTGCAGAGCTCCGGGAGGTATTCACATAAGTTCCCCACGCGCCTCTCACCTGCCGGCAGCTCTCTGTCTGTTTTCCCTATGTTACTCTTTCCCATCTGTGCTTTTTTATATCATATATCTGCAAGTATACAAATACAAAATTTATTTGTCAAGGAATTTATAGCAATCCTCTTCATATTTCACCAACTTAAAGCATTAATGTACTCACCCTGAAATCCAGTCCACAAAGAATACATGTCCTTTGTACTGTTCATATTCCAGCTTGCTGAAATTAAGGTTCTGTGCCTTAAATGCTGCCGGAGTCATAAAGAATTTGTAATTGAAATCCTTTGTCTTAAATCCCGGGAGTGTTCTCTTTGTGCCATGATTCACATAGTTACTGAACACTTCCATGGCTGCCTTTGCTGCCGCATAGGCATTGGTCCTGTCCTCAAACTGGCCTTTCAGTCTTTTAAGAAGTGCTCCGTCTGTGACAACCGCATACTGGGTAGGTTTTCCCTGATATACCACATAACGGATCTGTGACGGAAATTCTTTATACTGGTCAATGGTACAGTTTAATACGCAAAGCGCAACTGCCTCCATTCCCACGACTCCCTGATCTCCTGCTTCTGCATCACACACTGCTGCCAGAAGATCCAGATCTGACACCTTTCCGTCTGCAATTCCCGGATGTTCCAGGAACTCTTCTTCCATATAGTAGTATTTATTATTCTTCGCATCAAAGACCTTGACATATTTGCCCTCTACTGTGTAATCATTATCGGAAGTCTTTGTTGCAGCACCGTCAGAATCAAACCTGTATGTAGTTCCGTCAATGGAAGCGATGGTATTTGCCAGCATCACTCCTGATGTATCAAAATAATATTTCTTTCCATCAAGCTCAAGCCAGCCTGTCTTCGCCTTACCATCTGAAGGGTTGAAATAATATTTCTTACTTCCTACGGTTCCGAAACCTTTCTGATAACGGACACCGGTTGATTTTGAAAAATAGTAATAGTCTGAGTCAATTTTCTCCAGACCTGTATACATTATTCCATTTGACGGCTTAAAGTATCTGTAATTTCCGGCACTGCTCTTCACCCAGCCTGTACACATACGTCCATTGGCCTGACTGAAATAGCGTTTCTGTTCTTTTTTGTTCTCCACCCAGCCTTTGGCCATAACGCCGGAACCGCTGTAAAAATAATATTTATATTCATCTGTATCTGTGAGCCAGCCTCTTGTCATCAGGCCTGTTGTCTCATCAAAATGACGGGTATTTCCATTGGAATCAGTGATAAATCCTGTCACCATATATCCGGCTCCTCTGGTAAAGTATCGGATCGCCTGTCCGCTGGAGTCTTTTACCCAGCCTTTTACCTGAACTCCTGTTTTCTTATCAAAGTAATATTTCTTACCCTTAAGTTCCAGCCAGCCTTTCTGTTTGGAACCGTCTTTGTTTATGTAATAGGTTTTCCCTTTCTGAGTGACAAATCCTGTTTTTGTTGCCGCGGATACACTAAAACAGCCCATTACAAAAACGGTCATCACAAAAAGGAGCAGATACTTTAACAATAGTTTCCCATGTTTCTTCATTCTTATTCTCCGTTTCCTCTCTTTTTATACGTATTGTTTTACGTTTTAATTGGGTTATTGTTGCATTTCTTTCTCAATCATTACAGATTTGTTACGTGGTATATTATATCGGATTCATATATTATTGTCAACTTGTGAAAAGCAACAATTCGCATCGAACTTAAGGTTATTGGTTATTGGTTACTGTGAACATAATGAACAATGATGAAACTGTAACACTTTTTGCGGTTCCACATATGATAGGATTGTAAAGAAAAAAAACGGAGGATTTAATATGAGCGACTTAGCTGCTACAAATTGCGGATGTGAGGACAGAGGAGGATGCGGATGTGGCTGCGCTAATAACAGCGGATGCGGATGCGACAATGGCTGCGGATGTAATAACGGATGTGGATGTAACAGTGGATGGGGACTTTCAGGCGGAAATAATTCCTGCTGTAATATCCTCTGGATCATCATCCTTCTGTGCCTGTGCGGAAACAATAACTGCGGATGCAGCAATGGCTGCGGCGGATGTGGCAACGGTGACAACTGCTGGATTATTATCGTGCTGCTTCTGTTATGCGGAAACAATGGCTGTGGATGTGGCTGCTGACAATCATTTTCTGTTGGCAGGGGGAGCTTTCCCTCTGCCTCTTTATATTTTACAGGATTATAACTTCGTCCTTATTATTCATGCTGCCTGATATTATCCTTATCTTTCATATTCCGGGAATTGATCCTGTCTGTTTTCTTTTCCGGGTGCACTGTCTGAGCACATTGTTTTTTCTTTTTCACACACTCCAAATCTATCTCATAAAAAGCATTTCCATCTATAATAAGCATTTCTTTCTTTTCTTCTGACTCTGGTCCCATATCTGATTCTCCATTTTTTGCAACTGCAAACGCATGATACCTGCAGCAATTCCATAAAATTTGAGGCAATGTGCAGTAAAGCAGTCTCACAGTTACTTAAATTCTACTTTATTATATGTCAGAATCCTTCTCCCCGTCATATTCTGTTAATAAAAAACATAAAATGGAAGCAGATATTATGAATGAAGAGCAGATTTCACAGACTTTACTGGATCAGATGGTCAGTTCTGACCGCGGACAGATGATAAAAGCCGCCATTCCTTATCTTCCGCCAAAAGGACAGCAGATTTTCTCAGTCTATGAAAAAGCGGTTGAATTTATCAATACGGTTTCTGTTTTCAGCAAAAGAAGTTCCGGCAGCGATCTGTGTGCCATGAGCATGCCGCCCCAGAATCCGGTGGATATCATCAATGATATCCGCAGCTTCTGTTATGGTCCCAGCAGGGATAAATTAGATCAGATGGTAAATATGATGGCTATGGTTCAGATGCTGCAGCTCATGAACCAGCCTGCAGATGGTGAGAAGGAGGATTCCCATGAATGATGACTGGCGCAACAACCCGAAGCTTGCAGGTATGGATCGTTCCAAGCTTGATATGCTTCAGAATCTGGCTTCCCAGGGAAGTTCAAAGGGTGCAAATGAGATGCTGCCTTTCCTGATGAGCGCAGCTGCTCAGGGAAAAAAAGGTGGTCTGAAATTTAATGCTGATGAGATTTCTGCGATCATTGAAGTGCTGAAGATGGGAAAATCTCCCGCAGAGGCACAAAAACTTGATAAGGTGGTGAACCTTATGAAAATGATGCGGTGACCAAGTCCCCCCTCACTGCTTATTGCTTTTCGCAGACTCCGCAGAAAACTTACCTGATTCGGTTAATATGAATTGCTATGATAACAAAAAGAGTACATTTCATCAACTTTCCGAAATGTACTCTTATGTTCAGTAATGTAACTTGTCACCAATTATTATCTGTCATATTTGCGCAGCCTGTCGCAGATAAATGTCAGTGCCTGTTCAACTGCCTGGTCTCTGATACTTTTTCTGTCGCCCTCAAAGTGAAATTCCCTCACAGTTGTCTTTCCTGCACAGTAACATCCCATAAATACGGTTCCCACCGGTGTTTCCTCTGTTCCACCGCCCGGTCCTGCAAGTCCTGTCACAGAGAGACAGACATCGGTTTTGGCTGCTTTCGCACCGCCTTTTGCCATCTGTCCGGCACATTTGGCTGAGACAGCACCTTCTTTCTTCAGTGTACTCTTCTTTACTCCAAGACATTTTCTTTTGGCGCGGTTTGTATATGTGACATAACCACACATAAATACCTCCGAAGCTCCCGGTACATTTACGATGTCCGCTGCTACCGCACCGCCTGTACAGGACTCGGCAAGAGACAGTGTCATTTTCTTTTTTTTCAGGAGTCCTACAACTGTTTCCTCTAATGCTGATGCTTCCTTTTCTGAAGCCATATTAAAGCCTTCTTTCTAATCCTGCATGGACAGAACACTCCTGTTCTGCCAGATATATGTGATCAGGGAAATAACGGTAAGTGCCAGAGAAAGCCAGATAAATATCTGTTCCAGAATATCAAACACTCCGCCCAGATCGATCAGCAGTAAAATGATCATGATCATCTGGGAAACCGTCTTGAATTTGCCCCAGTAGTTTGCCGCGATCACAACACCGTTCTCGGCTGCGATCAGACGGAATCCGCTGATGATAAATTCTCTTCCTATAATAATGATAACAAACCATGCTGGAAGTTTCTCCAGTTCAATAAAACAGATCATTGCAGAACACACTAGCAGCTTGTCTGCAAGAGGATCCATGAATTTTCCAAAGTTTGTCACCAGATTGTATTTTCTGGCAAGCTTTCCGTCAAACCAGTCGGTCACACTTGCAACAACAAAAATAGCAAGTGCTATATAGCGGTTTGCCTCACCGCCCAGGTCTGTAAGCATAAACAGTACAAGAAACGGAACCAGGATCATTCTGGCTACTGTAAGTTTATTCGGTGTATTCATCTGCCAACTCTCCTATCAAATCATATTCCAGTGCGCCGGTCACACGTACCTTTGCAAAATCTCCTGTCATCAGGAGTTCTCCTGTCTGCACAAAAATATAACCGTCGACCTTTGGTGCATCTCCGTAAGTTCTGCCAATGTATGCGCTCTCATCTGCAACTTTTCCCTCGATCATCACGAGAAGTTCCTGTCCGATACGGTCAGTTCCCTTATCATAGGAAATCTCCTGCTGAAGCTCCATGATCTCGTCACGTCTGGCCTCTTTGACTTCTTCCGCAACCTGATCAGGCATCGTTGCTGCAGGTGTATCTTCTTCCGGTGAGTAAGTAAATACTCCCAGACGGTCAAATTCCATCTCATCCACAAAGCTCATCAGCTCTTCGTGGTCTTCCTGTGTTTCCCCGGGGAATCCGGAGATCAGAGTGGTACGGAGCACGATGTCAGGAATCTCCCGGCGAAGCTTATTTACAATCTCCACCAGCTCTGCCTGTGTTGTCCTTCTTCCCATTCTCTTTAAAATACGGTCACTTGCATGCTGGATCGGAAGATCCAGATAATGGCAGATCTTCTTCTCCTCTTTCATGGTCTGGATCAGTTCATCGTAAATTTCCTCCGGATAGCAGTAAAGCACACGGATCCAGCGGATTCCTTTGATCTTGCATAACTCTTTCAGGAGGATATGAAGAGATTTCTTTCCATATATATCAGTTCCATATACGGTTGTCTCCTGTGCGACAAGGATCAGCTCTTTTACGCCTTCCTCTGCCATCTCCTTTGCCTGTGTTACCAGACGTTCCATCGGAACGCTTCGGAATTTACCGCGAAGTTTCGGGATGATACAGTAGGTGCAGTGTTTATCACAGCCTTCTGCTATCTTGAGGTATCCGAAATGTCCGCCTGTTGTGAGAACACGTTTGCCAAGCTTTTCCGGAAGATAATCAATATCTTTAAATTCCTGGAAATGTTTTCCTTCCATTGCTTCACGGATTGCCTTAAGGATGTCTCCGTAGGAAGTTGTTCCAAGTACTGCATCTACTTCCGGTACTTCCTCAATGATCTCATTCTTATAACGCTGTGCCATACATCCTGTGACAACCAGGACTTTACAGCTCCCGGTTTTCTTGTATTCTGCCATCTCAAGGATGGTGTTGACGCTCTCTTCCTTTGCGTCATTGATAAAGCAGCAGGTGTTCACCACAATGGCCTCTGCTTCAGTTTCATCATCTACGATCTCGAACCCGTTACCTGTAAGAAGTCCAAGCATTTCTTCGGAATCTACAAGGTTCTTGTCACAGCCTAATGATACGAATAATAATTTCATAAATTCTCCTATAAGAATGTGCCTGAAAATATACCTCTGTAATTCTCAGACACATCCTTTTGTTTATCTATTGTGTTACCATCAGTTCTTACTCTTCAGTTGTTTCTTCTGCTGTTTCAGCAGTCTCTGTGATTTCAGAAGCCTGTGCTGATTCTTCTGTCTGTGCCTCAGCTGTCTGTTCTGTTCCTTCTTCATCCTCTTCTTCCGGAGCAAGGATCTTTACTTTTCCTTTGTAGAGCTCGTCGATCGCAACTGAGAGAGGTTTCTTGCCTTCCGCACCCTCTACCATTGGTTTGGAACCTGCAATGATCTGGCGTGCACGTTTACTTGCAGCAAGTACAAGGGAATAACGGCTGTTAAGGGACATTGTTGTATCGTCGTCCTCACTGTTTGTATTGATTGCTTCGATTAATTCTGTATAAGACGGATGTATCATGTATTTTCTCCTTTCTTTTAAGCGGTCTGGGCCGCATGTTTATCATTTCTGAAATGCTTTTGTCTGTTTCTGGATATCTGCGATAAATTCTGCATTTCTGGATACTCTAGAATGTTCACTCACAATAATCTGATGAAGATGGTCTACGCATTCCTCTACAGTATCGTTGACAAGAATATAGTCATATTGTCCCATACCTTCTGCCTCTTCACCGGCTCTTGCAAGTCTGTCTGCGATCACCTGTGCGGTTTCTGTTCCTCTGCCTGTGAGACGGCGTTCCAGTTCCTCCACAGTCGGCGGAGTTACAAACACCAGAAGTGCTTCCGGTATTTTCTCTTTGATCTTCATTGCGCCCTGGATTTCGATCTCAAGGATTACATTTCTGCCTGCCTGAAGCTGCTCTTCGACATAAGAGCGTGGAGTACCGTAATAATTTTCCACATACTGGGCATATTCAAGCAATGCATCCTCTTCGATCAGCTTCTCAAATTCATCCCTTGTACGGAAGAAATATTCTCTGCCGTCCTCTTCACCGGGACGGGGTTTTCTGGTTGTTGCGGAGACAGATAATGCATAACCATCATATTTCTCCATGAGGCGTTTCATTACTGTGCCTTTTCCTGCACCGGAAAATCCGGAAACCACTACTAAAATTCCTTTATTCATGGGTCTCTCCCTTATCCTCGTTTTCATATATTTCTGCAAATCTCCGGGCAATGGTCTCAGGCTGAAGTGCGCTGAGCACCAGATAATCGTCGCTTGTGACGATCACTGCTTTTGTCTTTCGCCCCTGAGTTGCATCAATCAGTGACCGGGTTCCCTTTATGCTCTGCACCATTCTTTTTACAGGTGCCGCATCCGGGCTTACCACTGCCACGATTTTCTGTGAATTGACTACATTTCCAAAACCGATATTAATAAGTCTTGCCACGTTTTCTTCCTCTATTCTACGTTCTGGATCTGTTCTCTGACTTTCTCGATCTCTGTTTTCAGATCAATGGCAATGTTGGAGATCTCCAGATCACTTGATTTTGATAAAATCGTGTTTGCTTCTCTGTTCATTTCCTGTGCCATGAAGTCCAGTTTGCGTCCGATGCCTTCTTTCTCTGTTGTGAGCATCTTTTTCATGTTCCTGATGTGGCTGTGAAGGCGGACGGTTTCCTCATCATTGCAGATTTTGTCTGAAAACAGGATGACTTCTGCTGCGATGCGGTTGTCGTCGATCTGTGTGTCTTCCAGCAGCTCGGAAACTTTTGCTTCCAGTTTGGTCCTGTAGGCATTGACTACTTCCGGAGAGCGGGCTTCTACACGTAATACTTTTTCTTCAAGGCTGTCCAGTTTTCCGATAAGGTCTTTCTCAAGATTTCTGCCTTCCAGTATCCTTGTCTGGACAAATTTCTCACATGCCTCGCGAAGGGGCGGTTCCAGAGATTCCCAGAGTGCTTCCTCATCAACAGACTGTTCTTCCATGACAAGTACCTCCGGATAGCGTGACAGGGTGCTGACTTTGATATCGTAGTCAAGGTCAAAGTCCTGCTGCATCTGTTTAAGACAGGTGATGTATTCGGATGCGAGTTCTCTGTTGTATTTGAGAGCTCCGTTGTCCAGGGTGTAGTCTTCGTATGTGATGTATACATCAACTTTGCCTCTCTGGATGTAGGTTTTCATCAGGTTTCTGACTGCGCCTTCCAGGAAGTTGAGTTTTCTGGGCATTTTGATGCTGAGGTCCAGGTATCTGTGGTTGACAGATTTTAGTTCGATTGTTATTTTTCTTTCTTTGGTCACGACTTCTGCCCGGCCGAAACCTGTCATGCTTTTTATCATAGTTTTTCTCTCTTTGTCTGTCTATTAGTGTCGGGGTATGTGTGCCTGTTCTGGTTTACATACAGATTTATTATAGTTCATTATAGAATGGGAGTCAAACATTTTTTCGTTGATGGCGATAGGAAATGTGTGGTATACTTACAAGAGGGACGCAGGATAAAATAAATGGTCTGGGGCGCGGTTTCGGAAGCTAGTCAACTCTAAGGCTTCGGAAATTTGCTAAAAGCATAAAAAAAACAGCAAAACTCGCTTCGCTCAGACAGGTTGCTGTTTTTTTCATAACGCAAATTCCCAAAGCCTAAGAGTTACTACGCTCCCTGCAAATGCGCCCCAGACCATTTATTTTATCCTGCTGGTAGCTGGCTGTGGGAGGTATATGGTATATTTAATTGGAAGGCTTTCAGAAAGGCCTGTTATATTAGAGTTTGTTTGTCAGAAAGGGCTTCGCCTTTCTGACGTAGGTGATGTTTAGATTTTATGTATTACCTGTCAATTATAAAATTGTTATCAGTCATATTGGGGACTGAGATTTTGATTATTGTGAGTATTATTTAAAAAGGAGTGTTTTTATATGGCTTTTGATGGGATTACGATTGCGGCTATGGTGAGGGAGCTGCATTTGAATTTGGATGGAGGACGGTTTAATAAGATCGCTCAGCCGGAGGCGGATGAGCTTTTGATTACGGGGAAGGGGGCGAATGGGCAGTGCAGGCTGCTGCTTTCGGCCAGTGCTTCTCTTCCGCTGATTTATTTTACTTCCAAGAATAAGCCCAGCCCTATGACCGCGCCTAATTTCTGTATGCTGCTGCGTAAGCATATTGGAAGTGCGAGGGTTTCGGATATCAGGCAGCCGGGGATGGAGCGTGTGGTGATGTTTGAGCTGGAGCATCTGAATGAGCTGGGGGATCCCTGTAAGAAGGTTCTTATCATGGAGCTGATGGGCAAGCACAGTAATATTATTTTCTGTGATGATAAGGGGATGATCCTGGATAGTATCAAGCATGTTTCTTCTCATATGAGTTCTGTGCGTGAGGTGCTTCCGGGAAGGGAGTATTTTATTCCGAAGACGCAGGATAAGCTGGATCCGCTGACTGTGAGTGAGGAGGAGTTCTGTGATGTTGTGTGCAGGAAGCCATGTAATGTTTCCAGGGCTGTTTACTCTTCTCTTACTGGAATCAGTCCGGTTGTTGCGGAGGAGATCTGTTTCAGGGCTTCGATCGACGGGAGTGATGCAGCGCAGTCTCTGGATGAGGCGGCGAGGGTGCATTTGTATCATACGTTCCGCAGGCTGATGGATCAGGTTGTGGAGGGGGATTTTTCTCCGAATATTGTTTACCGGGGGGAAGAACCTGTGGAGTATGGTGTGTTTGCGTTCCAGCAGTATGGACCGGAGTATCATTCTGTGGAGTTTGACAGTGTTTCACAGATGCTGGAGACTTATTATGCGACGAAGAATACTCTGACGCGTATCCATCAGAAGTCTTCGGATCTGAGGAGGATCGTGCAGACTGCGCTGGAGCGTAACCGTAAGAAGCTGAGTCTGCAGGAGAAGCAGATGAAGGATACTGCGAAGAAGGAGAAGTATAAGGTTTACGGGGAGCTGATCAATACTTACGGGTATGGGCTGGAGGATGGATGTAAGTCGTTTAAGGCTCTGAATTATTATACCAATGAGGAGATTACCATTCCTCTTGATCCTACTATGACTCCGGCGGAGAATTCCAAGAAGTATTTTGACAAGTATGGAAAGCTGAAGCGTACGGAGGAGGCTCTGACTGAGCAGATTGCAGATACGAGAAGTGAGATTGAGCATCTGGAGTCTGTTTCCAATGCTCTGGATATTGCTCTGGCTGAGAGTGATCTGGCACAGATCAAGGAAGAGCTGATGGAGTATGGGTATATTAAGAAGCATTATGACCGCAGGAAGGGGCAGAAGGCGCAGAGTAAGTCTAAGCCGTTCCATTATGTGACTGAGGATGGGTATGATATTTATGTGGGAAAAAATAATTTCCAGAATGATGAGCTTACCTTTAAGTTTGCCACAGGGAATGACTGGTGGTTTCATGCCAAGAAGATGGCCGGTTCGCATGTGGTCGTGAAGTCTAAGGACGGAGAACTGCCGGATCATATCTTTGAGATTGCGGGACAGCTTGCCGCTTATTATTCCAAAGGACGTACTGCTCCTAAGGTGGAGATTGATTATATCCAGAAGAAGCAGGTGAAAAAGCCTGCAGGGGCGAAGCCCGGATTTGTGGTTTATTATACAAATTATTCGCTGATGGCTGAGCCGTCATTAAAAGGAGTCAGGGAAGTCTGATCATACTGTTGTATAGTTACAAATATTAAAAGAATTGCGGGAGCTGCTTTGCAGCGGAGTAAGTAATTCGTGGATGTCAGGTCAGGGGTGAAATACCTTTTGACCCTGACATTATATAACAATAATTAAGGAGAATTTCTTTTTATGAGTATTTTGAATGTTGAACATCTGACACATGGTTTCGGAGACAGGGCGATTTTTAATGATGTGTCTTTCCGCCTGTTAAAGGGCGAGCATATTGGACTAGTTGGTGCCAACGGGGAAGGTAAATCTACTTTCTTTAATATTGTAACCGGAAAGCTGATGCCGGATGAGGGTAAGATTGAATGGGCAAAGAATGTACGTGTCGGCTATCTGGACCAGCATTCTGTCCTTTCTCAGGGTATGTCCATCCGTGACGTGCTGAAGTCTGCGTTCTCTTATCTCTTTGAGATGGAGGAAAGAATGAATGGGATCTGTGACTCTCTTGGCACTGCTTCTCCTGAGGAGATGGATACTCTGATGGAGGAGCTGGGAACTATTCAGGATACCCTTACCATGCATGATTTCTATGTGATCGATGCGAAGGTGGAGGAAGTTGCCAGAGCCCTGGGACTTCTGGATATCGGACTGGAACGTGATGTTACAGACCTGAGTGGTGGTCAGAGAACCAAGGTTCTGCTTGGCAAGCTACTTCTGGAGAAGCCGGATATCCTGCTTCTGGACGAGCCTACCAACTATCTGGATGAGGAACATATCGAATGGCTGAAGCGTTATCTGCAGGATTATGAGAATGCATTTATCCTTATCTCCCACGATATTCCGTTTCTGAATTCTGTTATCAATCTGGTTTATCATATGGAGAATCAGGAACTGAACCGTTATGTCGGGGATTATGACCATTTCCAGGAAGTGTATGAGGTGAAGAAGGCTCAGCTTGAGGCTGCTTACAGACGCCAGCAGCAGGAAATCAGTGAACTGAAGGATTTCGTCGCAAGAAATAAGGCCAGGGTTTCTACAAGAAATATGGCAATGTCCAGACAGAAGAAGCTGGATAAGATGGATGTGATCGAGCTTGCTGCCGAGAAGCCGAAGCCTGAGTTTCATTTTAAATACGGACGCACTCCGGGGAAATATATTTTCGAAACGAAGGATCTGGTTATTGGTTATAATGAACCTCTTTCCAGACCTGTTACTCTCTCTATGGAAAGAGGAAATAAGATTGCGCTGGTTGGTGCAAACGGTATCGGTAAGACAACTTTACTGAAGAGTATTCTGGGGTTGATCCCGTCTCTGAAGGGTTCCTGCGAACTTGGGGAGAATCTTCAGATTGGATATTTTGAGCAGGAAGTAAAGGGTGATAACAAGACTACCTGTATTGATGAGATCTGGGCGGAGTTCCCGTCTTATACTCAGTATGAGGTGCGGTCTGCTCTCGCCAAATGCGGTCTGACTACCAAGCATATTGAAAGTCAGGTACGTGTACTGAGTGGCGGGGAGCAGGCGAAGGTGCGTCTGTGTAAGCTGGTGAATAAAGAAACGAACATTCTGCTTCTGGACGAGCCTACCAATCATCTGGATGTGGATGCAAAAGAAGCTTTGAAGCAGGCATTGATCGAATATAAAGGAAGCATTCTTCTGATCTGCCATGAACCGGAGTTTTACCGCGATGTGGTTTCTCAGGTATGGGACTGCAGTAAATGGACTACAAAAGTATTATAATAATTGGTACATGAAGGGTTATTACAAATGAGTAAATCAAAAACTGTGGATCTGACTTCCGGTCCGATCCTGAAAACTCTGGCAGAGCTGGCTCTGCCTATCATGATTTCTTCCATGCTGGGAACAGCATACAGTATTATGGATATGGCATGGATCGGACTGCTTGGTGCAAAGGCAGTTGCAGGCGTGGGAGTAGGCGGAATGTATGTCTGGCTCTCCCAGGGGCTTGCATCCCTGTCAAGAATGGGCGGACAGGTAAATACAGCTCAGGCATGCGGGCGCAAAGATTATGACCAGGCACGTTCCTATGCTGCCGGTTCTCTGCAGCTCACTGCACTGTCCGGCATTTTGTTTGCTGCTGTCTGTGTTATTTTCATACAGCCTCTGCTGGGATTTTTTAATCTGACCGACGCAGAAACTTATACTGCTGCCAGATCTTATACATTGATCACCTGTGGACTGATTCTTTTTTCTTATCTGAATCTGACGCTGACAGGACTCTCTACTGCGCAGGGAGATTCCCGCACTCCCCTGCTTGCAAACTTTATCGGGCTTGCAGGAAATATGATCCTGGATCCGCTGCTGATCCTTGGCATCGGACCTTTCCCGAGGCTGGAGGTTGCCGGAGCCGCTATTGCGACAGTAAGTTCACAGATTCTGGTTTTTGTGGTGATGGTTATGCGTATCCGGCATTCCAGACTGGAGCCCAATGTTTTACAGCATCTGAATCTGCTGTCTGTTTTTCCAAAAGAATATTATAAGCACATTTTCAGGATCGGGTTTCCCACAGCTATACAGGGAAGCATTTACTGTTTCATCTCCATGGTTCTGACCCGTATGGTTTCCGGTTATGGTGCTGCCGCTATTGCAACGCAGCGTGTTGGCGGACAGATTGAATCCGTATCCTGGAATACTGCTGATGGTTTTGCTTCAGCACTGAATGCTTTTATTGCCCAAAACTACGGTGCACGAAAAAAAGACCGTATCCGTAAAGGTTACAGTCTGTCATTTCGCGTTCTCACAATTTGGGGCCTGTTTGTCACTGCAGCTTTTGTCTTTCTTCCGGAACCAATTGCCAGGTTATTTTTCCACGAAAAAGAAGCTCTGGATACTGCTGTCAATTATCTGGTCATTATCGGATTCAGTGAAGTCTTTATGTCCATTGAGCTGATGACAGTGGGCGCATTATCAGGACTTGGACGCACCAGATTATCCAGTACGATCAGTGTGATCCTGACAGGCTCACGAATCCCGCTGGCATTGATCCTGACACATGCGGGAATGGGATTAAATGGTGTATGGTGGGCGCTTACAATCTCTTCTATCGTGAAGGGAATCGTGTTTACACTGACATTCCGGCATATCAGCAGGCGGTTGCCTGAAAAGGTCTAAAGGTCTCTTAATATAGCTGGCAAACTCAAAAGAGGACTGTTCAGAAAAATTTCTGTCAGTCCTCTTTTTACTGTTTCTATTATTTCGCAACAAAGTTTACGATCTTGTTCGGTACATAAATCTCTTTGATAAGGTTCTTACCTTCCAGGAAGGAAGCAATTCTCTCGTCTGCTTTGGCGATCTCGAATGCTTTTTCTTTTTCACATCCGTTAGGGATTACGATTGTTCCTCTTACTTTACCGTTTACCTGTACACCGATCTCAACGGTCTTGGCAATTGTTTTGCCTTCATCGTATTTCGGCCATTCGGAAACTGCCAGTAAGCCTTCTCCTCCGATGAATTCCCAGATTTCTTCGCAGATATGCGGTGCGAACGGGCTAAGCAGTTTGATAAAGATGGTAAGGTCATCTTTGCTTAAGTGTCCTTCTGCTGTGATCTCATTAATGAGTGTCATCAGGCTGGCGATCGCTGTATTGAATTTCAGGTTCTCGATATCAGAAGAAACTTTTTTGATGGTACGGTGGAGTTTCATCTCCAGTTCATCAGATACGGATTCTTCAGAAAGGATATCTGTCAGCCCTGCAACACGATCCAGGAACTTCTTACAGCCCTTTACAGAGTTCTCGCTCCACGGTGTAGCTGCGCCATAGTCACCCATAAACAGTACATAGGTACGAAGAGTATCTGCACCGTATTCTTCTACAATATCCAGCGGATCAACTACGTTGCCCTTGGATTTACTCATTTTATCTCCGTCCGGTCCGAGGATCAGTCCCTGGATGGAACGTTTTGCATATGGTTCCGGTGTATTTACTACGCCAAGATCATACAGGAAATGATGCCAGAATCTGGAGTAGATCATATGTCTGGTAACGTGTTCCATACCACCATTGTACCAGTCAACAGGCATCCAGTATTTCAGTTTGTCCATATCAGCCAGTGCATTTGCATTGTGCGGATCTGTGTATCTTAAGAAATACCAGGAAGATCCTGCCCACTGAGGCATGGTATCTGTCTCACGTTTCGCTGCAGCACCGCATTTCGGGCATGTGCAGTTTACAAAAGAATCAATCTTTGCAAGTGGGGACTGTCCGTCTTCACCCGGCTCGAAGTCCTTTACATCCGGCAGGCGCAGCGGAAGTTCGTTCTCCGGAACTGCCACAACACCGCAGTTCGGGCAGTGAATAAGCGGGATTGGCTCACCCCAGTATCTCTGGCGGTTGAATGCCCAGTCTTTCATCTTATACTGAACACCGGCTTTACCGATTCCTTTTTTCTCCAGTTCTTCCAACATACGCTCAATAGAATCTTTCTTCTTTGCATATCCGTTCAGGAAATCGGAGTTTACCATTTCGCCGTCGCCTGTATAGGCTTCTTTTGAAATATCTCCGCCTTTGATAACTTCGATAATGTCGATGCCGAATTTCTTCGCGAAATCATAGTCACGCTGGTCGTGAGCAGGTACTGCCATGATAGCACCTGTACCATATCCCATCATTACATAGTCAGCAATGTAGATCGGGATTTTCTTACCGTTAACCGGGTTGATTCCCTCAAGTCCCTGGATTCTCACACCTGTTTTATCTTTTACAAGCTGAGTTCTCTCAAACTCTGTTTTCTTTGCACACTCATTACGATATGCAGTGATCTCATCCATGTTTGTGATTTTATCTGCATATTTGTCAATGATCGGATGTTCCGGTGCGATTACCATGAATGTTACACCAAACAGAGTATCCGGTCTGGTTGTATAGATTTCAAGTTTCTCATCGATTCCGTCAACATCGAAGTTAACGAAAGCACCTTTTGATTTGCCGATCCAGTGGATCTGCTGCTGTTTTACATTATCCGGATAGTCTACATCTTTCAGACCTTCCAGAAGCTTATCTGCATACTGGGTGATTCTTAAATACCATACATCCTTGGATTTCTGAACAACATCACTGTGGCAGATATCACATTTACCACCCTGACTGTCCTCATTGGAAAGGACTACTTTACAGTGCGGGCAGTAGTTAACCAGTGTTCTGTCTCTGAATACAAGACCTTTTTCGAACATTTTCAGGAAAATCCACTGTGTCCATTTGTAGTAGTCTTCATCTGTTGTATCGATCACACGGTTCCAGTCAAAGGAAAATCCAACTTTCTTTAACTGGTTTGAAAATCTCTTGATGTTCTCATCTGTGATAATACGTGGATGTGTTCCGGTCTTTACCGCGTAGTTCTCTGTCGGGAGACCAAATGCATCAAATCCGATCGGGAAAAGTACATTATAGCCTTCCATACGACGTTTTCTGGAAATAACCTCCAGACTGGAATATGCTTTGATATGTCCTACGTGCATACCGGCACCGCTTGGATATGGGAACTCTACCAGACCATAGAATTTAGGTTTGTCACTGTTATCTTTGGCTTCGAAGACTTTGGCTTCTTCCCATTTTGCCTGCCACTTAGGCTCGATCTTTTTAAACAAGTATTTCATCTCTATACTTCCTCCAACATTTTGCTGTATGTGAACTACCCGGCAACAGAGTTACCAGGGCATCTGACTTAAGGCGAGATACCGTCTTTTTCAGGGGTGCGTCCATGACACCACTACTGTTTGCTCCACTGAGCTACACAGCTGCTTTTATTATTTCCGGCGGTTTCAGTCCGATTATGGACATCTTATCCTAAAAATTTATTTTAATTCAATAAAGGCTGTTTGTCAATGTAACGTTTCGCTGTATCGAGTGTTTTTGCTTTACAAATGGCACTTATTTCGCATTTTCGAGTAATACACCACTAGAGTGTGTCTGAAAAATCATTCCCGCAAATTGTGACGCACATCTTGCAGAAAGCCTTTTTCAGACACACTCTAGTTCTGTCAACAAAACGTAAAAAACAGGACATTCCGCATCTCTGCAAAATGTCCTGCCATTTTTATTTCTTAGCTATATTTTAATTACTGCGCTAACACAAATTACTGCTCTGTCAGTAATTACCCTTTTTTATTCTTCAGCTTTATCCACTTTGCTTGCTCTTGCTTCGATTTCTTTTGCCTGAATATCGTTCGGAGCCTGCTCGTAGCGTGCGAATTCATAGGAGAATTCTCCGCTTCCGCCTGTCATGGAGCGCAGATCTGTGGAATATCCATAAATCTCAAGCTGTGGAACATCTGCCTCAATAATGGTATTGCCCTGATGATCAGGAGTCATACCAAGAACACGGCCACGACGTTTGTTCAGGTCGCCCATAACATCACCGGTAAATTTATCCGGAACAGTTACTTTCATAGATACGATTGGCTCTAAGAGTACAGGTGATGCATCCATAAAGCCTTTCTTAAATGCAAGAATCGTTGCCATCTTGAATGCCATTTCTGAGGAGTCTACCGGATGATAAGATCCATCATATAAGGTAGCTTTCACACCAACTACAGGATATGCAGCCAGAGGTCCTTTTAATACGCATTCCTGAAGACCTTTCTCAACTGCCGGGAAGTAGTTCTTCGGAACTGCACCACCAACTACAACCTGTTCAAATTCATAAGGTGTCTCCAGATCGCCTGATGGCTCGAAACGCATCTTAACATGTCCATACTGTCCATGTCCACCGGACTGTTTCTTATGTTTACCCTCTACATCTGCATTCTTACGGATCGTCTCGCGGAACGGAACCTTCGGTTTGCTCAGCTCAACATCTACTTTGTATCGTTCTTTTAATTTATTCATAACGATATCGAGATGCTGATCACCGATACCATAGATAAGGCTCTGACGGTTTGCACTGTCATTTACTACACGAAGTGTCTTGTCTTCACTCATCATCTTCGCAAGTGCCTGGGAAATCTTATCCTCATCACCCTTCTTCACTGCTTTAAATCTCTTACAGGTATATGGTGTGGAAAGGAGTGCCTTCGGATAAAGAATCGGATTTGCTTTTGTCGCAAGGCTGTCACCAGTCTGTACGCTGTTTAATTTGGCAATTGCACCAATATCACCGGCATGAAGTTCCGGAACCTCGATCGGTTTGGATCCTTCAAGTACATATAATTTATTCAGACGTTCTTCTTCGCCTTTCTCTACGTTTAATAAAGTGTCATCGGATTTGATAACACCGGAGCATACTTTAATAAGAGAATATTTGCCAAGGAACGGGTCTGCAATTGTTTTCCACACATATGCGGATTTCACTTTCGTGAAGTCGTAGTTTGCTTCAAAGATCTCATTTGTCTTCTGAGCGATTCCGTTGCAGGAGCGTTTGTCCGGGCTTGGGAAATATCCGCAGATATCATCCAGTAAGTTGGATACACCGCGAAGATTGATCGGTGAGCCCATGCATACAGGTACGATAGATGCTTCCTGTACGTTCATTGCAAGTGCTGCGGAAACCTCTGTTACTGAGAATGTATCACCTTCAAAATAACGGTCCATGAATTCCTCGCTGGTCTCTGCAACAGATTCCATAAGGATATCGTGATATTTCTCCAGATATTCATCCAGGTATTCAGGAATCGGGCATTCCTCTTTCTTACCTTTATCTATGTACTTACGTCCTGCCTGTTTTACAACATTTACATATCCTACAAATTTGCCGTCTTCACGAATCGGGAAGTGAAGCGGTGCGATCTTCTTGCCGTAGAGTTCAGTGAGCTGTTCTACTACTTTACGGTAGCTGACATCATCTACGTCCATATCTGTGACAAAGATCATTCTCGGAAGTTTATATTTCTCGCATAAGTTCCATGCCTTCTGTGTTCCAACCTGAACGCCTGCTTTACCGGAAACTACAATGATCGCTGCATCTGCTGCGCTTACTGCTTCTTCTACTTCGCCTACGAAATCGAAATATCCGGGAGTATCCAGCACATTGATCTTTACCTTATCCCACGGTACCGGGATCAATGTGGTAGAAATGGAAAAATGTCTCTTAATCTCTTCTTTGTCATAATCGCTGACAGTATTTCCGTCTTCTACTCTTCCGAGACGGTTAGTCATTCCTGCTAAGTAAGCCATTGCTTCTGCCAGTGTAGTTTTGCCAGCGCCCCCATGACCTAAAAGGACTACATTTCTAATTCGGTCAGTTCTAAATACATCCATGTTGCGTACCTCCCTGTTTGTCTGTTATGTTATTGCCGCCTGTAACGTCCGCAGCAACGATATGGCTATATATTACTAAATTTTTTTATATTTTTCAAGTATTTTATGAAATTTTAACATCTTTTTTTGTGAACTTCTTGTAAATTGATGAGCATTTTATATATTTTCAGTAATTTTCACGGATCTCGACTGTGAACTTTATCTTAAGTGTACAGCTACTGACTATAGCAATCCTCGTAACCAGCGTGTGATAGACAGAGAAGATACCTTCATATGATACGGCGTTCGCTTTGTCGCTTTAAATTATTTATGTATAAAAGTACCGTATGAATTGACTTTTCAAATCATATCCTTTAAAATAGTAAATTATGAAATCATGTAACTGTTCCGTATTTTCACAGTTACGAATAATGTTACCTGAAAGGATGCAAAAACCACTATGAAAACTATCGGTTTTATCGGTCTCGGACTGATTGGCGGATCAATTGCCAAGGCCATCCGAAAATACCATGAAGACTACCGACTTCTTGCTTATGATCAGGATCGGGAAACACTTGCTGCAGCAGTAAGCAGCAATATGATCGATGCTGTATGCGAAGAACATGATGAACGTTTCAGGAGCTGCGATTATATTTTCCTGTGTGCTCCTGTAGAATTTAATGTAAAATATCTTGAATATTTCAAAGACAATATCGGTCCTGACACGATCCTCACAGATGTTGGAAGTGTCAAGGGCATTATCCATAAAGAAGTAGAACGTCTTGGAATGGAATCCCGTTTTATCGGAGGTCATCCAATGGCCGGTTCTGAGAAGACCGGATTCGAAGCTTCCAGTGACCGTCTGATTGAGAATGCTTACTATATTATTACTCCGGGCGGTGAAGTTGCACTGGAACGCCTGACAGATTTCACAGAGATGATTTCTTCCCTTGGTGCGATCCCGATGGTCCTTACAAGTGAAGAACACGATTTCATCACTGCCGGAGTCAGCCATCTGCCTCATATTATCGCTTCTGCACTGGTAAATCTTGTCAATATGCTGGACAGTGAGCAGGAATATATGAAAACGATTGCAGCCGGAGGTTTCCGTGATATCACACGTATTGCTTCTTCTTCTCCAATTATGTGGGAGCAGATCTGTGTGGAAAATAATCAGAATATCTCCAATGTTCTGGATGACTACATCCGCCTGCTGGTTCAGATCAAATGTTTTGTGGATAACAAGGACTCCAGGAGTCTGTATCAGATGTTTGCAAGTTCCAGGGATTACCGTGATTCTATTGATGTGGTAGACAATGGTCTGCTGAAAAAGGCTTATGTCCTGTATCTTGATATCGCGGATGAGGCCGGCGGTATTGCTACGATTGCCACTATCCTTGCGATGGAGAAGATCAGCATTAAAAATATCGGTATCATTCACAACCGTGAATTCGAGGAAGGTGTCCTCAAAATTGAATTCTACGACGGAATCTCTATGGAAAAGGGTGCCGCACTCCTTAAGAAAAGAAATTATATTATCTACGAGCGCTAAACAGATCACCCTTTGACATTCATTTTAAAAATATTTTGTCAAAAGCAGATTGCTATAAATAGCTGCAGGGAAATACAGAAATATTATAAAAACAGGCAGGAATCAAACATGGAAATAAAAAAACAGACAAACCTCAGAGGAGAACTCACTGTACCCGGAGATAAATCCATTTCCCATCGTGCAGTCATGTTCGGTTCTCTTGCACAGGGTACTACAAAGATCACACATTTTCTTGAGGGAGCTGACTGTCTCTCTACTATCTCCTGTTTCCGGAAAATGGGAATCGATATTGAAAGAAATGCTTCCGAAATCCTCGTTCATGGAAAGGGACTTCACGGACTCAGTGCTCCGTCTGAAACTCTGGATGTGGGAAACAGCGGGACTACCACAAGACTGATCTCCGGAATTCTGGCAGGACAGTCTTTTATCAGCGAATTAAACGGCGACGCTTCCATTCAGTCCCGTCCAATGAAAAGGATTATGACTCCTCTTCTGTCTATGGGCGCTGATATCGTAAGTCTGAGGGGCAATGGATGCGCACCTTTGCGTATTACAGGAAAGCCTTTACATGCCGCTCATTATCAGTCACCGGTTGCTTCCGCACAGGTAAAATCCTGCGTGCTTCTGGCTGGTATGTATGCAGATGGGATCACCAGCGTTACTGAGCCGGTACTTTCCAGAAATCATACAGAGATCATGCTGAATTATTTCGGCGCAAATGTGACTTCCCAGGGAACAACTGCTTCTATTGAACCGGAACCTGTACTGAACGGACGCGAGATTAAAGTTCCCGGAGATATTTCTTCTGCTGCTTACTTTATCGCAGCAGGGCTTCTTACTCCCGGAAGTGAGATTATTCTTAAAAATGTAGGCATTAATCCAACCAGAGACGGAATGCTTCGTGTATGCAAGGCTATGGGGGCTGATATTACTCTGCTGAATGCAAGTACAGAGGGTGAGCCTACCGCTGACCTGCTGATCCGCACAAGCAGTCTTCACGGAACCACTGTTGAGGGTGAGATCATCCCCACACTGATCGATGAAATCCCGATGATCGCTGTGATGGCAGCTTTTGCAGAGGGGACTACTGTTATCAGGGATGCACAGGAGCTGAAGGTAAAAGAATCTGACCGTATCGCAGTGGTAACAGAAGGGCTGAAACGCATGGGAGCTGATATTCAGCCGACTGATGACGGAATGATCATCCATGGAGGAAAGCCACTTCATGGTGCCGAGATCAATTCTTATCTTGATCACCGTATTGCCATGTCCTTTGCTGTTGCAGGTACAATTTGTGACGGTACACTTACTATCAAAGATGGGGACTGCGTTAAAATTTCCTATCCGGAATTCTATGAAGATCTGTACTCTCTCGGAAAATAGCAACTGTCATTTATAATTATGCTGCTGTCAACATATCATTTTTTTATGTTTGTTGACAGCAGCATAATTTTTACTGTTCACCTGTAATATCCCGCAAGATGTTTTTTTATCCTGCATATCTTTTATCTTTCTGTACATACTTTTCATAACAAAGCATAATTTGCAATTCCTATTTACAGTATCTTCATACTCTCTCAGATTGTATTTTTATAGATACTTGAGAAATTTTATCCAAAATAGCCTTTTCTTTTTCCGATAAATCGGTTATAATGTGAATCGTCAGAAGATTGTTATTATTTTAACATTATTCGATTTATTTTACTATAGCAGGATTTCACACTCTGATGGTCTGGATTAAGATGCATTATTTATGAGGATTGCTATACACACTGATATTATAATTTTCACGGTGAGTATACCATACAGGTATACAGCCAGAGAGGAGCTAACATTTATGAAAATCTTATTTTACGGCACAAAAAACTACGACGAAGAATTTTTCGAGAAGCTTCTTCCTTCCTATCCGGGAATTACAATTAAATTTACCGAAGCAAATATTCACGAAGAAACTGCTTCCCTTGCAAAAGGATATGAAGCAATCTGCGCTTTTGTAAACGCTGATCTGAGCACTCCTGTTATCGAAGAACTGAATGCTCAGGGTGTAAAACTGATCCTTATGCGCTGCGCAGGATATAACAATGTAGATCTGGAAACTGCTCACAAATTCGGAATGAAGGTTCTGCGTGTTCCGGGATATTCTCCGGAAGCTGTGGCTGAGCATGCAATGGCACTTGCGCTGACAGCAAACCGCCACACACATAAAGCATACATCAAATGCCGCGAAAACAACTTCTCTTTAAGTGGTCTGATGGGACTTAATTTCTATCAGAAAACTGCCGGAATCATTGGTACCGGAAAAATCGGCCAGGCAATGGCAAAAATCTGCAAAGGTTTTGGTATGAGAGTTATCGCTTACGATCTTTTCCCGAATAAGAGCCTGGATTATCTGGAATATGTATCTCTGGATGAGCTTCTGGCAACCAGTGATCTCATCAGTCTTCACTGCCCGCTTACAGAAGAAACCAAACACATCATCAATGAAGAAACTATCGCCAAAATGAAAGATGGTGTAATTCTTGTAAACACTTCCCGCGGCGGCCTGATCAAGACAGAGGACCTGATCTCCGGAATCCGTGATCATAAGTTCTTTGCAGTAGGACTGGATGTTTATGAAGAAGAAACTGATTTCGTATTCGAGGATATGTCCGAGCGTATTCTGCAGAGCTCCATTACCCAGCGCCTGCTCTCCTTCCCGAATGTAGTGATGACTTCTCATCAGGGATTCTTTACAAAAGAAGCACTGACTAACATTGCTGAGACTACTCTCGAAAATGCGAAAGCATTTATGGATGGGAACGAACTGAAGAACGAGGTTCTTTCCTGATAATTACAGAAATATGATCAGGGGGCTGTCGCAATAATAATTCCAGCGACAGCCCCCTTGTGATTATTTTTCAGTTTTCGTTTTAGTTTCTGATTTCGTTGTATCTGCAGAATCTGATGTTTCAGTTTTATCCGCAGATTTTTTTGCAGAAGAATCTGAAGTTTCTGCTTTATCTGTATTTTCCGTTTTATCTGTAGTTTCTGTTGCATCTGTAGTATCTGTAATGTCAGCGGTTTCTTCCTCAGGCTCATCAATCTGTTTCATATCCTCGTCAGAAGTATCTGCATCCATTTCATTCAGCTCTTCTTCTGTCAGCGGTTCAAGATCATCCTGATAAATTTCCTTATTTGTAATATCATCTTCTGACTTCTTCCCACATCCGGCAAGACCGATGGATGCCAGAAGCATTCCTGTAATCATAAAGTATTTTATTTTTTTCATTTTAATCATCCTTTCGTCTGTTCCACATAACACAAATGGTGTTTCATTTTCAGATAATATTTATTCTGCTGTTCTCAATCTGCCTGCCAGATCTTTTATTTCCTGTATGATATCTTCTCTGTCTCTGACCGGCACTTTGTCTGTACGGTTCACATATACAGTCCCCAGACTGTCACAGCTCATCTGACGAAGCAGCATCTCTGCCGTACTTTCCGCTTTTTCTCTGGGTCCGATACTTCCTGCTGTCAGCAGAACTGCTCCTGTTTTCTTCTTAGGAACAGGTTCTTCTTTACGGATATATCTTGCACTGAAATAGGTCTGCAGTCTGCTCATCACAGCAAGAAGCATTCCCGTAACCTCCTCAAAATATACAGGAGATGCCATAATAATATGGTCACATTCTTCAATGTACGAAAGAACCTCCTGCCATTCATCTTTGACTGCGCATCCTGCATGGTCAAAACACCATCTGCAGTCCATACACGGTCGGATATCTGCCCTGTAGGCATTAACCACCTTAAAATCCCCTCCAAGATTTTCCTGCAGAGTCCGGATCATATATGCAGTTTCACCGTTCTTTCGCGGTGAACCGTTGAATATCAATGTTTTCATCTTTATTTTTCCTCATATTCTTTCCTGAGAAGTGCTATCTCACGTACCCATCTCTCATTATCTTTGAATGCTTTCAGAGCATGTTTCATACGCTTTAGAGCGTGTCTGAAAAAGGCTTTCTGCAAGATGTGCGTCACAATTTGTGGAATATTTTGCCCGGATGAGGGCGCCGTAGCGGGCTACGGCAACTGAATTCGGGTGAAATATCCCGCAAAGTGGGGCGTGCAGATTGCGGGAATGATTTTTCAGACACGCTCTAGGATAACACATCTCATTCTTTGTCTGTAATATTTATGTAACCTTTTGTCATGGTATTATAACAAAAATACGGTTTTATGAAAAGACTTATTTCTTGACGATTCTGTGAATCCTCTATATACTTTGAATATGTCCTATAGCAATTACGATTTATTTTTTGTTAATTCTGATCATCTGTTCAGATATTTTAACTGCCCGGTCTCTTTAATATTTTTTTAATACTATATCTCTAATCTATTATAAACGAAAGCGAGAACTATACATATGAGCCTACAATCCAACAAGCGAAGCCAGACGAAATCTTCTTCTGCACGCAGAAAAGACATCTACAAAAAATCAAAATACTATCAGGAAAAAAGGCAAAAATTGCTGATTGCAACAGGTATCGGTATCTTTGTTCTGGTTTTTATACTTATTCTGGCAGGTATCCGCGGATGCAGCAACTATATGAGCTCCAGACAGGCAGCAGCCAAAAAAACTGTTTCCATGAACGCTTCTAAGGACAACAGCCAGAAAGCATACTCAGATTCTCAGAACACGGATTCCTCCAATGCTACAGTATCTTCTCCTGTTTCTCTGACACTCAGCGTTGTCGGTGACTGCACTCTTGGCACAGATGAAACTTTTGATTATGATACCAGCTTAAATGCTTATTATGAAAATTACGGTGCAGATTATTTCCTGCAGAATGTAAAAGATATTTTTTCCGCAGATGATCTGACTATTGCGAATTTTGAGGGAACACTCACCGATTCTGATGAACGGGAGGACAAAACATTTGCGTTTAAAGCACCTGCATCCTATGCTTCTATTCTGACAGGCGGGTCTGTAGAAGCTGTAAACACCGCTAATAATCACAGTCATGATTACGGTGATCAGAGTTTCGATGATACTCTGGCAGCACTGGATGATGCAGGAATCGTTCATTTCGGATATGATGAAACTGCTGTTATGGATGTAAAGGGAATCAAAGTAGGATTAGTCGGTATCTATGAACTGTACGACCATCTTGAACGCGAGCAGCAGTTAAAAGACAATATTGCAAAAGTAAAGGCAGACGGGGCACAGCTGATCGTAGCGATCTTCCACTGGGGTAATGAAACGGAAACCGTTCCGGACAGCAACCAGACAACACTTGGACGCATCGCGATCGATGAAGGCGCTGATCTTGTATGCGGACATCATCCGCATGTACTTCAGGGCATTGAAACTTATAAAGGCAGGAATATTGTATACAGCCTCGGAAACTTCTGCTTCGGCGGCAACAGTTCTCCAAGTGATATGGACACCATGATCTACCAGCAGACCTTTACTATTGATGCCGATGGGGTAAAAAAAGACAACGTGACCAATATCATTCCCTGCTCCATTTCTTCTGCTGCCTATGATGGATATAATAATTATCAGCCAACTCCGGCAGAAGGTGATGAGGCAACAAGAATCCTTGGAAAAATCAATGAGCGGAGTTCCTGGATTTCTACTGCAGAAGGCAGTACTTTTACTGCAAAATATAACAGTAATAATGACTCCCAGAGCAGTTCTGCAGATACAGCTGCTTCAGATAGCGATATCGTTGATATGAACAGTTCAGCTTCAGATGACACAGACGCAGAGACATACGACGAATCCTATGATACTGATAATTCGGACGCCGAATAAATAGAGCCTTCATTCATCCAAAATCACATCCATACTTCAAAAGAGCTGAAAAATCCAGTTAAGGACTTCTCAGCTCTTTTTTATATTTTTACTATGCTTTTATCAAGCAGATAAAAGCATCCTCTTCGCTACTTGCTCATAACCAGATAATTGATTGATATAATTATTTGGGTGACATTATATGATAATCATAGCATCTCCAAAAGAGAAAAATCTGTACTTTTCCTGCACTGCAGTCTCATAGGCATGCATGATATTCTCCTTGCCTGCCAGCGCAGACACCAACATCACAAGTGTGGATTCCGGCAAGTGGAAGTTTGTGATCAGGGCATCGATCATTTTGAAATGATAGCCCGGATAGATAAAGATTTCTGTCCATCCGCTTCCGGATTTCAGAATTCCATCTTCTCCTGTTGCAGATTCCAGTGTTCTGCAGCTTGTGGTTCCTACTGCTATTACACGTTTACCTGCCTTCTTTGTGTCATTGATCAGCTTTGCCTGATCCTCCTCTACTATGTAGAATTCGGAATGCATATGGTGGCTTTCCACGTCATCTACTTTGACAGGGCGGAAAGTTCCGAGACCTACATGAAGAGTCACATGAGCGATATTGACACCTTTTTCCTTTACTTTTTCAAGAAGCTCTTTAGTAAAGTGCAATCCTGCTGTCGGTGCTGCTGCGGAGCCTTCGTTCTTTGCATAAACTGTCTGATAACGGTTCTTATCTTTCAGTTTATGTGTAATATAAGGCGGCAGAGGCATTTCGCCAAGCTGATCCAGGATTTCTTCAAAGATTCCTTCATAATGGAACTGGATCAGACGGTTTCCCTCGTCCACCACATCAATGATCTCACCTTTTAAAATACCATTTCCAAATGTGATCTTAGCACCCGGGCGCGCCTTCTTTCCGGGTTTTACCAGACACTCCCAGATATCATTCTCTCTTCGCTTCAGAAGCAGGATCTCGATCAGTGCTCCTGTCTCTTCTTTATGTCCGTATAACCGGGCAGGGATTACCTTTGTATCGTTGATAACCAGGCAGTCTCCCTCTTCCAGATAATCCAGAACATCTGTGAAATGGCGATGCTCAATGCTGCCATCTTTTAAAGACAGATGCATCAGTCTGGATGAACTTCTGTCCTCCAGAGGATCCTGAGCGATCAGTTCCTGAGGAAGGTCATAATAAAAATCTGATGTTTTCATTTTATCTGCTCCTCTTCTTCCTTCCACTGTTTCCTTAACTGGCGCACATAGTTCCATTCTTTGTTTGTCAGATCAGCTTTCTTAAGAAGATCCGGGCGTCTTTTTGCCGTGCGGTAAATTGACTGCTCTCTGCGCCACTTTTCTATGTTTGCGTGATGACCGGACATAAGAACCTCCGGTACCTTTTTGCCATGCCACTCTTCCGGACGGCTGTACTGCGGATACTCCAGAAGGTTTCCTGCAAAGGATTCTGTCTCACCGGACTCCTGATTGTTCAGTACACCCGGAACCATTCTTGAAATGGAATCCATCATGACCATTGCAGGAAGTTCGCCGCCTGTAAGCACGTAATCTCCGATAGATACGTAATCTGTGACGATTTCCTCCAGAACACGCTCATCAATTCCCTCATAGTGTCCACAAAGGAATACCAGATCCTCTTCCTGCGCCATTTCTCTGGCCATAGCCTGGTTAAATACCTGCCCCTGAGGAGTCAGATATACAACTCTTGGCTTTTTTGCCGTACGGTTTGCAATCGCCTCATAAGCAAGGTAAACCGGTTCTGCCTGCATCAGCATTCCGGCACCGCCACCATAGGTATAATCATCCACTTTCTGGTGCTTATTGAATGCATAATCACGAATGTTCACTGCCTCCAGTGTGAGGAGACCTTTTGTGATCGCACGTCCGGTAATGCTGGTATTCATGCCATTTTCAATCATCTCCGGAAACAGGGTTAAAACATGAAAATTCATTTATATTAATCCTTTCATCAGATGAATGGTCATTACATTCTTCTCCACATCCACATCAAGGATACATTCCCTGATAGCAGGGAGCAGAATTTCTTCGCCTTTGGCATCCTCTACTACATAGACATCATTAGCGCCTGTTTCCATTACATCTTTCAGAGTTCCAAATTTGCTTCCGTCTTCGAGAACTACATCCATACCGATCAGGTCTGCAATGTAATATTCATCTTCTTCCAGCTCCTGCGCTTCTTCTCTCGGGATCCAGAGTTCTCTTTTTTTATACATCTCTATATCATTAATATTATCAATTCCCCTGAATTTCAGGATTACAAGGTTCTTGAAATACTTAACATTCTCTATTTCAAGCTTTCTTTTCTCTCTGCCTGTGTCAAGCAGAACATATTCCAGATCCAGAAATCTGTCTGCATCTGTGGTAGGATATACTTTTACTTCCCCGCGTATTCCGTGTGTCGTAGTGATCACACCAACTTTTAATAAATCTTCCATCTGCTGACTCCTATAATTTTCATATCATACGTCATTTGCATTCTGCTTTTATGCCTGCTCACAGCGAATGCTGATCCATATTCCAAATCCGCTTAAACCCAAATCAGGAGCCATGGGATGTTCCACAGCTCCTGACCCTTATTTTCATTGCAGAATATCTACAATCACTTTTTTGCTGCTTTTTGAAGAAGCTGCTTTTACCACAGTTCGGATCGCTTTCGCAATTCTTCCCTGCCGTCCAATAACCTTGCCCATGTCAGCAGGTCCGACTTTCAGTTCAACGATGATTGCGTCTTCCTTTTCTGTCTCAGTAACAACTACTTCATCCGGATTTTCAACAAGAGATTTTGCAATTACTTCCACTAATTCTTTCATTACATACCTCCCTGACCCGTCCCCTACGGACGCTGCAGAAATACCTTATCCTGGTATATCTGAATTATTTTTCAATTCCGGCATCTTTGAGGATTTTTGCTACAACATCTGTAGGCTGAGCTCCTGCTGCAAGCCATTTTTTAGCTGCTTCTTCATCAACTGTTACAGCGCTTGGCTCAAGGTTTGGATCGTATGTTCCGATTTCTTCGATACATCTTCCATCACGTTTGCAACGGGAATCTGCAACTACGATTCTATAAAAAGGTGCTTTCTTCTGTCCCATTCTTCTTAATCTGATTTTAACTGCCATTGTTTCTTTTCCTCCATTAAATAAAATATATTGTTTTCTTATGTTATATTACTGTTCAGCTATGAAACAGTAACTTTTATGTCAAAGCGTTATCCGCTTCGCTAACTTCTCAATTACAGTCCGAACGGAAGTTTAAATCCACCGCCACGCTTACCGGCTTTTCCGCCCATAAGACCAGGCATCTGTTTCATCATCTTCTTGCTCTGCTCAAACTGTTTCACCAGACGGTTTACTTCAGAGACATCTACTCCTGCACCTCTGGCAATACGGTTCTTTCTGGAAATGTTCAGGATTGACGGATTGCTTCTCTCCTGAGGTGTCATGGAAAGAATAATTGACTTGGTTCTGTCCATGGCTTTCTCATCGATCATTCCCTCAATATCCTTCATCTTACCGCCCATACCTGGAAGCATATTCAGGATACTGCCGATACCGCCCATCTTGTTCATCTGTTCCATACTGGTAAGGTAATCGTTGAAGTCAAAGTCCATTTTCTTTAACTTCTTCTGCATGTCCTGCGCCTGTTCTTTATCGATGGAAGCTTCTGCTTTCTCAATCAGGCTCATGACATCACCCATACCAAGAATTCTGGAAGCCATACGTTCCGGATAGAACTGCTCCAGATCAGAAAGTTTCTCGCCCATACCTACATACAGAATAGGCTTACCGGTTACTGCCTTGATAGAAAGGGCTGCACCGCCTCGGGTATCACCATCCATCTTGGTAAGAATGACACCGTCGATTCCTACTTTATCAGCAAATGTGCTTGCCACATTTACCGCATCCTGTCCGGTCATCGCATCTACAATGAGGATGGTTGCATCTACCTGAATGTTCGCCTTGATATCTGCAAGTTCCTGCATCATATCTTCATCAACATGAAGACGACCAGCTGTATCGATAAGTACGACATTCTGCTGATTTGCCTTCGCATGCTCTATGGCTGCTTTCGCAATATCCACAGGCTTCTGCTTATCTCCCATGGAAAATACTTCCACGCCCTGTTTCTCGCCGTTGACCTGCAGCTGTGTGATAGCCGCCGGACGGTAAACATCGCAGGCTACTAAAAGAGGTTTCTTACCTTTGGATTTCAGCTTACCTGCAAGCTTCGCAACTGTGGTGGTCTTACCTGCACCCTGCAGACCTGCCATCATGAACACTGTGATCTCATTTCCCGGGCGAAGAGGCAGATCTGTTGTCTCACTTCCCATTAATTTCACAAGTTCATCATTAACAATCTTGATCACCATCTGACCCGGATTCAGACCGCTCATAACGTCCTGTCCGATTGCCTGCTCCTGTACAGATTTAGTAAACTGCTTCACAACCTTAAAGTTTACGTCTGCCTCTAACAGAGCCATCTTTACTTCCTTAAGGGCAAGCTTAACGTCCTCCTCTGTCAGGCGGCCCTTGCTTCGCAACTTCTTAAATACATTCTGCAGTTTATCTGTCAAGCTTTCAAATGCCATATGTTATAACTCCTCTAAAATCTCATTGGAAATATTTACAATTTCATCGGAATGATATTCCCGGGCAAGTACACGGATCTGCTTTACCTGCGCCCGTATATTCAGGAATTTCTCTACAAGATGAAGCTTCTGTTCATACTCTTCAAGGGTCTTGTTGCATCTCTTGATCATATCATGCACACCCTGTCTGCTGATGCCCAGATCCTCTGCGACTTCACTCAGCGAGTAATCCTCCAGCACCACACTCTCATAAACCTGCTGCTGTCTCTCTGTCAGAAGTTCTCCATAAAAATCATATAAATAACCTTGCTCTACAAACTTCTCCATCTGTAATCACCTTGACTATATTAACCTATTTCCAATGTGCTGTCAAGCATTTTCTCTTGACAGCACAAATTTATTTTTTCCGATACACTTCTTAAAAATCTCATCAAAAAAGCCCCGGCATCCATATACTGAACACCAGGGCTCCCATTTCATTTATTTACATGGCAGATGCTACTCTGAGACAATCACAGACTTGGGCGGATCACCTTTGGTCTGCATCCTGCATCTTCGAGAGCTTTAACAATCTCATTCTTATGATCTGTGCCAAAAGCCTCCAATGTGATCTTAAGTTCCACTGCCGCATTTCTGTTCGTGCTTACAAACTGGTTATGGTCCAGCTTGATAACATTGCCCTGCGCCCTGGCAATCACGCTTGCCACACGTACCAGTTCACCCGGCTTATCCGGAATGAGCACAGATACTGTGAAGATTCTGTCTCTCTGGATCAGACCATGCTGAACAACAGAAGACATGGTAATAACATCCATGTTTCCACCGCTTAAGATAGAAACAATCTTCTTTCCCTTCACATCCAGATGACGAAGCGCTGCCACTGTCAGAAGACCGGAATTCTCTACGATCATCTTATGGTTCTCAACCATGTCAAGGAAAGCAACGATCAGTTCATCATCCTCGATAGTGATGATATCGTCCAGATTCTTCTGGATATACGGGAAGATTTTCTTTCCGGGTGTCTGTACGGCAGTACCGTCAGCAATCGTATTTACGTGCGGAAGAGTCACAACCTCCCCCTTCTTCAGAGAAGCCTTCATGCAAGCAGCCCCTGCCGGTTCCACACCAATGACTTTGATATGTGGATTTAACAGCTTCGCAAGTGTGGAAACACCTGTTGCAAGTCCGCCTCCACCGATCGGAACCAGAATATAATCAACAAGCGGAAGCTCCTGAACGATCTCCATTGCAATGGTACCCTGTCCTGTGGCAACTGCCGGATCATCGAAAGGATGGATAAAGGTATATCCCTCTTTCTCAGCAAGTTCCAGTGCATGTGCACATGCCTCATCATATACATCACCATGCAGGATAACCTCTGCACCGTAACTCTTTGTTCTCTCAACCTTGATCAGCGGAGTTGTGGTAGGCATAACGATTACTGCCTTCACACCATATTTATGCGCAGCATAGGCAACACCCTGTGCATGATTTCCGGCGGATGCTGTGATCAGACCTTTATTTCTCTCTTCATCGGAAAGAGTGCTGATCTTATAATAAGCACCACGAACCTTGTATGCACCTGTACGCTGCATATTCTCCGGTTTTAAATAAACCTTATTTCCTGTAAGTTCACTGAAATAGCTGCTCTTGATCAGCTTTGTTTCCTGTGTGACCTGTTTTACGATCTCTGATGCCTGTTCAAAACTCTCTAAAGTAAGCATTGTTTTTTCCTCCATTTTGTCATAAATGTACTCCCTGAATCTTTTTGTACTTGATTTGACTCCGAAAGTACATCCTAATCTTAAGCGTCCGGGTTTTCTTTATGGTCTACATCAAACAACGCATTTACAAATGCATCTGCATCGAATTTCTGAAGATCGTCAATACTTTCTCCTACGCCAATGTACTTCACCGGAATATCCAGTTCAGACTGGATGGCAACTGCAATACCTCCCTTGGCAGTTCCGTCCAGCTTGGTAAGGATAATACCGCTGACATTTGCGACCTCCGCAAATTGTCTCGCCTGTGCAAGGGCATTCTGTCCGGTGGTACCATCCAGCACTACCAGTGTCTCCAGATATGCATCCGGATACTCCCTCTCCAGGATCCTGTAAATCTTGCGGAGTTCTTCCATAAGGTTCTTTTTATTATGAAGACGTCCTGCTGTATCGCAGAGAAGTACGTCTGCATTTCTTGCTTTGGCTGCAGCCACCGCATCATAGATAACAGATGCAGGATCTGCTCCCGCCTGTCCGCCGATGATCTCCACACCTGCACGGTTCGCCCACTCAGTAAGCTGCTCTCCTGCTGCTGCGCGGAAAGTATCGGCTGCTGCAAGGATAACCTTCTTGCCCTGGTCTTTTAATTTTCCTGCAAGCTTTCCTACTGAAGTGGTTTTTCCGACACCATTGACACCGATCACCAAAACTACGGATCTGCGGTTCTCAAATTCATACTCTGTGCTGTCCACACGCATCTGATCCTTGATCTCATTGATCAGAAGCTGTTTACATTCCATCGGTTCCTTAATATGACGTTCGGAAACCTCTTTCTTTAAATTCTCAATAATAGAAGTGGTCGCATTGATCCCGATATCACCCATGATCAGAATCTCTTCCAGCTCTTCATAAAAATCTTCATCAATACTGGAAAAACCACTGAAAATATTGTCAAATCCGGCTACGATATTGTCTCTGGTCTTTGCCAGTCCACTGACTAATCGTTTAAAAAAACCTTTCTTTTCTTCTGCCATGTGAAACTCCTCCTGTTACTGGGTAAGCTGATTCTCCACCAGATCGACGGAAACCAGTGTGGATACCCCTTTTTCCTGCATGGTAATACCATAAAGCCGGTCTGCGGCGTTCATAGTTCCACGTCTATGGGTTATTATAATAAATTGTGTGTTTTTCGTCAACTTCTGTAAATATCCGGCAAATCGCCCAACATTGGAATCGTCCAGCGCTGCCTCGATCTCATCCAGCAGACAGAACGGTGACGGCTTCAGATTCTGGATCGCGAAAAGAAGTGCGATAGCTGTCAGAGCTTTTTCCCCGCCGGAAAGCTGCATCATATTCTGCAGTTTCTTTCCCGGCGGCTGGGAAATAATCTTAATTCCTGCCTCCAGGATATCTGCCTCTTCATCCAGCTCCAGAGTTCCTTTTCCGCCTCCGAACAATTCCTTAAATGCCTTGTCAAATTCCTTCTGGATCTCGCCGAATTTCTCAGAAAACTGTTTCCGCATTCCCTCATCCAGCTCCTGAATGATCTGTTCCAGAGTTTTCTCCGCTGTGACCAGATCCTCATACTGGCCGGACAGAAAGGTGTGTCTTTCCAGAAGTTCCTTATAATCCTCAATAGCATTTACATTTACAGGTCCCAGCTTTCTGATATCATCTTTAATCTGAGCTGCCTGTCGCTTCATCTGCGAAAGATCAGTAAGTTCCTCTTTTCTGTAGGAAACAGCATTATTGGGAGTAATCTCATACTCGGACCACATATAGGCAATCCGCTCTTCCCTGTTCTCCTCCAGCTTGTCCATCTGTCCCTGCAGACGGTAACATTCCTTATCCAGAAGTCCGATCTGACCGGACAGATAATCTCTTTTCTCAAAAAAATCTTTATGCTGAGAAGTTCTGCTCTCTTTCTCCTTCTGCAGATTTTTCAGCTGCATCTGTGCCTGTTCTTCATGAAGGACAGACTCTTCCGACTCTTTTTTCAGCTGGGTGATCATCTCCTGCTTCTTTTCCATCTCTTCACTGCTGTGAGCAAGAGACTGATAAATATCCTCTTTCTCAGTCATAAAAGCTGTGATTTCTGCTTTCAGACGGCTCAGGTTTTCCTGGTCGAATTTCTCTTTCTGTTCAAGAGCGGATGACTGAAGACGGATTTCTTCTAACTCCCGGGTGATTTTCTTCTCTTCTTCTTTCCATTCATCCAGTTCTGACTGCTTTGCCTCAATAAAACTCTCCAGTTCTTTCTCATCCTGCTTTGAATTCTCCAGTTCCCTGGCAATCCGGTCATGATCCTGCCGGATTTCCATGACCTGGCGTTTGATCTCTGCCTGATCTCTGTTGATCTGCGCATATCCGCTTCGGATCTCCTCAGCTTTCTTTTCCTGCTGTTTGATATTCATTCTGGCAGTATTCTGTTCTATATATTTCTGACGGAGTTTTTCCTGAAATCCTGCAATGGCATCACGAAGCCTGTTTCTCTGATTTTTATTTTCCTCAACAGCATTCTGCATTTCGGTCAGATTCTGCTTCAGCTGATTTACTTTTGTTTCCAGTTCCTCTATTTCACGCCGTCTTCCAAGCAGATTGCTGTTGTTTCTGAAGGCACCGCCGGTCATAGAACCTCCCGGGCTTAAGGATTCACCCTCTGTTGTGACCATTCTCAGACTGTGTCTGTATTTTTTTCCTATTGCAATGGCATGATCAATGTTATCAACTACCAGCACTCTTCCAAGAAGGAATTTCGTGATCTGCTGATACTGAGAAGCTACGGACACCAGTTCGCTGGCAATCCCCACAACGCCCGGCTCTTTCAGTGCTTCTTTCGGTGTAAACTCACCTCTGGGACTTATGCTGCTCATGGGAAGAAAGGTCGCACGTCCATAACGATTCTTTTTCAGAAATTCGATCATGGTTTTGGCAGTCTGCTCATTATCTGTAACAATATTCTGAATGCTCCCACCAAGAGCTGTCTCGATAGCGATCTCATAATCTTTGTTTACCTGGATCAGATCTGCGACAACACCCTGGATTCCCGGAACACGTTCTTTTTGTTCCATAACTCTCCGGATACTGTTTCCGTATCCATCATAGCGCTCCGCGATATTTCTGAGAGAATCCAGCCGGGATGCCTCTCTGTGATAGGCTGTCTGTTCTGCTTCCAGCTTTGTGTTCTGTTCCTTCAGCTTTTCCTGAATCTTCATCACACTCAGATTCAGATGTTCACATTCCTCATTGGCATTTTCAATCTGGGATGTAATCTCATCATACTGTTTCCGGGCTGTAGTCAGAATGGTCTGCTGCTCTTCCTCTTCACTCTTCAGTCTGAGAATACGCTGGCTGATCTCTGCCTTACGGATTTCTGCCTGTTCCATCATTGCATCAAATCTCTGGGCTTTACCCTTGACATTGGCGCGGCTGTTCAGAATTTCAATGATCTCATTTTTGCCATTCTCCACTTCGAGAGTACAGGCTTCCATATTCTCCTGCGCTGTCCTTAATTTCTCTTCTTCCTCAGAAAGTTTCTTACGGACAGCCTTTAACTGTGCATAAATATCCGTTTTTTCTTCTTCAAGTTTCTTCTTTGAATCTGTTCTTACTGAAAGTTCAGCCTCAATAGTCTGGATACGTCCCTTATAATGCTCTTCATTCTGTGCCCCTGCCAGTATCTGCTCATTTAATACATTGATCTGGCCTTCCAGCTGTTGTTTACGGATTGCCTGCTCCTGACCGGAAATGCGAAGTGCATCCATTTTGGAATTTAAATCTTCCAGCTCCTGTTCCAGACGTTCATATTCCACCTTGGTCCGGTCATAGGAACTCTGGGTATCCTTCAGCTGATTCTGCGCAATTATGTTCTTCTCTTCCAGTTCCTTGAGTTCTTTGGCTGCAGCAGCATACTCCATCAGGAACATATTCACATCCAGTTCCTTAAGAGTCTCTCTTTTGGAAAGATAAACTCTTGCTGTCTCTGACTGTTTCTCCAGTGGTTCCAGCTGTCTGGTAAGCTCCGAAAGGATATCTGTCACTCTGACCAGGTTCTGGCGTTCTTCCTCCAGTTTTTTGATAGTGGTATTCTTTCTTCTCTTAAATTTAACAATACCTGCTGCCTCATCAAAAAGCTCTCTTCTCTCTTCCGGTTTACCGCTTAGGATCCTGTCGATCTGTCCCTGTCCGATAATGGAATATCCTTCTTTACCGATACCTGTATCATAAAACATCTCATTGATATCTTTCAGTCTGCAGGCACTTCCGTTGATCTTATATTCACTCTCTCCTGAACGGTAAAGCCTTCTGGTAACCGTAACCTCGTTAAAATCAACCGGAAGCTTATGGTCTGAATTATCCAGTGTGATCGCCACCGATGCATAACCCAGGGGTTTTCTTGTCTCTGTACCGGAGAAAATGACATCCTGCATATTTCCTCCTCGCAGAGACCTGGCACTCTGTTCACCCAGCACCCATCTCACCGCATCACCGACATTGCTCTTTCCACTTCCGTTCGGACCTACAATACCGGTGATCCCGTTATGAAATTCAAAATTGATCTTCTGGGCGAAAGACTTAAATCCCTGTACCTCTATATTCTTTAAATACATAATTCTCCTGTTTATTTTCTGAGTACACGAATCGCCTGGTATGCTGCGGCCTGTTCTGCTGCTTTCTTTGTATGACCGCTTCCCTGTCCCATCACTTTTCCGTTTACTCTTGCCTCCACAGTAAAGTTTTTGTTATGATCCGGGCCTTCTTCTTTTGTCAGAATATATTCCACCGGCTGTGTTCCGTTTTCCTGCACGATTTCCTGCAGGATGGTCTTGCTATCATAAAAGAGCTGTTTGTGTTCAATATCATTCAGGATAAAATTCAGCACAAACTCCTTTGCATTAGCAAAACCACCATCCAGATAGATAGCTCCCAGTAAAGCCTCTGTTGCATCAGAGACGATAGAATCCCTGTTTCTTCCGCCTGTCATATCCTCGCCCTTTCCAAGCAACAAAAACTGCGGCAGTCCGAATTCTCTTGCACAATAGGCAAGGCTTGGCTCACACACCAGGCTGGCTCTCTTCTTTGTCAGCTCTCCCTCCGGTATCTGGGTAAATCTTGCATACAGATAATCACTGCTGATCAGCTCCAGCACAGCATCTCCCAGAAACTCCAGTCTCTCATTGCTGCCCAGCTTCCCCAGCTTCTTCTCATTTGCATAGGAACTGTGAGTCAGTGCCTGTGTAAGATAATGTTTATTTTTAAAATGATATCCTATGATTTCTTCTAATTCTTCTGTCTTTCTATTCATTCCTCTAACCCTCTCCATATGCGCAGGGCTGTCATCTGACAACCCTGCGACATCATTTTTTGCAACTGCTCAGTGCGCCTGTATTATGCTCCTGTCAAATTTCAGACTGCCGGACAGTTACATTTTTATTTAATTGTCCGAATTGCTTCAACAGCATCACCGACTGTCTGAATCTGTTCGACAGATTCATTATCCAGCTCAATGTCATACTCCTCTTCAATCCCCATAATAATCTGAAAAATATCAAGAGAGTCTGCACCAAGATCATCTACAAATGTAGTGTCTTCTGTGATCGAATCTGCATCAATATTCAGAACCTCTGCTATGATAGCTTTTATTTTCTCCAGTTCCATCTTCAACCCTCCTTCCTGTTTCTGTTCCTGTCCTGCTCTATTCTGCTCCGGACTTCAGTACTTCCTGATCCTCCAGGATACGCTCTGCGATCTTCTCGTTGATCTTCTCCTGTTTAAACTGTACACACTGGAAAATACCATGTTTGATCTCAATGGCTTTGGCACTTCCATGCGTCTTTACCACAAGTCCTTTAAGCCCCAGAAGCGGTGCTCCGCCATATTCCGTTGCATCAAAGGATTTCAGAGTTTCTTTCAGTGCAGGCTTTACCAGAAGTGCACCGATCTTACTTCTTGTGCTGGTCATCATTCCTTCTTTGATCTTCTGGATCAGGGCAGAACCAACTCCCTCATATAATTTAAGGATCACATTTCCCACAAATGCTTCGCATACGACCACATCCGCATATCCTGCCGGGATATCTCTGGCTTCTATACTTCCGATGAAATTAATGCTTTTGCATTCTTTCAGAAGGGGGAAAGTTTCTTTTACAAGTGCATTTCCCTTCTCCTCTTCTGCCCCGTTATTTACAATGGCAACTTTTGGATTTTTAATACCGACTACGTTCTCCATATAAATAGAGCCCATCTTCGCAAACTGCACCAGATGCGATGGACGTGCATCCACATTGGCACCACAGTCGATCAGAAGGGAAACACCCTTCGTGGTAGGGATCAACGGTGCAAGAGGCGGCCTCTCCACACCTTTACTTCTGCCTACCAGTACCTGTCCGCCAACAAGAACAGCTCCTGTACTTCCTGATGAAACAAAGGCATCTGCCTCCTGTTTCTTAACCATATTCAAACCTACTACGATTGATGAATCTTTTTTCTTACGGATTGCAAAAACAGGGGGTTCTGCTGTCTCGATCACCTGGGATGCATTGACAACCTGGATCTGGTTCTTCGGATATCCGGAATATTTCGCCAGTTCCTTATCTATCACTTCCTGTTTTCCTGTAAGAATTACTTTTATGTCCTGTCTCTCTGTTACAGCTTCCACTGCAGCTCTGACAGGTTCTGCCGGGGCATTATCCCCGCCCATTGCGTCCACTACAACTCTGACCTGTTCTGCCATATTTTTATATCTCCTGTTCACTTACTGTTCACTTACAGATGTCAGAATCAAAAGATATTTTCTGTTACTGACCCGGCATCCGCAAATTGCCCCGCTGCAAAGCAGCTCCTGCAATCTTCCATAATCTGTATCATACTAAAGAACCCTCTGCAAAGTCAATAGCATCTGAAAAAAATCACTTTTCACTTTTTTGTGCTTCGATTCGCTCCGCCAGATCATTCAGATAAACCCACCTGTCCATCTTCTCATCCAGATCTGCCTGTGCCTTCTCCTTCTGCTCCATGATCTCACGAAGCTTCACAGAATTGGTGGCATTGGCCTCCATATCCTTATCCAGCTTCTCCAGCAGTTCCTCCAGCGCTGCAATATCATCATCGATGGTTTCAAATTCCCTCTGCTCTTTATAGGTAAATTTCAGCTTCTGGGGACGATTCTGCTTCCAGTCTGCCTGAGCTGACTTCTTCTTTTCCGCACCAACTGCAGTGCTCTGTCCTTCAGATACTGCCCCGCCTTTTCTCGCCAGCGCCTCTGTATAATCCGTATATCCGCCCTCATACTGGGTCAGATGTCCATTCCCCTCAAAAGCAAAAATCCTGTCCACAATATTATCCAGAAAATACCTGTCATGAGACACTGCGATCACAATCCCTGCAAAAGAATCCAGATAATCCTCCAGAATGGTCAGTGTAGGAATATCCAGATCATTACTTGGCTCATCCAGAAGAAGCACATTCGGCGCCTCCATCAGAACCTTCAGCAGATACAGACGCCTCTTCTCACCACCTGACAATTTGGCAATGGGTGCATACTGCATGGCAGAATCAAAGAGAAACCTCTCCAGCATCATTGTTGCGGAAATCTTCCCGTCTCTGGTCGGAATATACTCTGCCACGTCACGGATATAATCGATCACACGCTGATCGGTATCCATATCCGGCACTTCCTGTGCAAAATACCCTATGCGGATGGTTTCTCCAATTTCCACTTCTCCTGCATCCGGCTGTATCATCCCATCAATAATCTTGATGAGTGTTGACTTTCCGCATCCATTAGTACCAATAATCCCAAGACGCTGATTGCGCAGCACAATATAATTAAAATCATCCAGGATCTTCTTCTCACCAAAACTCTTGCTGATATGGTGAAGTTCGATCGTCTTCTTTCCCATACGTGTCTCAACAGAATCCAGCTCCACATTCGCATCACGCACCGGAGCCTTTCCATTCTTCAGTGCCTCCAGGCGTTCCAGACGTGCCCGCTGCTTGGTACTTCTGGCTCTGCATCCACGCTTTGCCCACTCCAGTTCCATGCGGAGTACGCTCTGTCTCTTCCTCTCACTGGCAAGCTCCATCTCCTCACGCTCTGCCTTCAGTTCCAGAAACTTCGAGTAATTAGCCTCATAAGCATAAAGGCCGCCATGGGAAATCTCCAGAATCTTATTAGTAACCCTGTCGAGAAAATATCTGTCATGAGTAACCATAATCACAACGCCCTTAAAACTTCTCAGAAAGTCCTCCAGCCAGGTCACCATCTCATTATCCAGATGGTTGGTAGGCTCGTCCAGAAGCAGCACATCACAGGGATTCACAAGAGTCCTTGCCAGTGCCACCCTTTTCTTCTGTCCCCCAGATAAATGATCGATCTTCTCCTCATGGTCTGTAATTCCCAGCTTATTCAGAACATTCCTTGCCTCGCTCTCAGTACTCCAGTCCTTCTGCCACTTTCCTTCTGCCACATAATCCAGGACAGAAGCTCCCTGCGGAAACTCCGGCATCTGCGGAAGATACGTGATTCTCAGGCCATTTTGAGTGATCACCTGCCCCTCATCCGGCTCCTCCAGACCGCCGATGATCTTCAGAATCGTAGACTTCCCGGTCCCATTAATCCCGATGATCCCAATCTTATCTCCCTGATGCACCCCGTAGGAAACATCATCCAGCACCACCTTCTCACCAAACACCTTGGAAACATGCTCTATATTCAGAATATTCATAAATTCAAACCTCTCTCGTAATTTTCGCTTCCTGTCTGTTTCTGCTCATCTGTAACACTTCCACAAAAACTATAGAATTCGCTCCTCATTATACCATCTTCCCAGCCATTCTTAAACCCCCGGCACAGAAAAAACACTCCCCTCCGAATAAATCTATCCGAAGAGGAGTATCCTCAAAATCACATATTTTTGTTCCTGAAAAAGAATTGCTTAGTTCATCTCAGTTCCATTCTCAACTGCATACTTCAGTCCCTGCACAGCAACCGCCAGCGTAGCTTCCTCTACAGTAGCGCTTCCAAGATCACCCATATCCAGTGTCAGTGTATCATCATCATTCACTGCCACACCAAAAGTAAGTGCCATCTCAGAAACTTCATCAGTAATCGTCACAGTACCGTTCTCTTCATCAAAAGTACCTTCGCCAACAAAGCTTACATAGTTATCATCCTGATCGATCACAAGTACTGAGCAGAAAGTTCCATCCTCATTAGCTGCATAAATAAAAGTCTCACCTGCTTCTGTCTCACCGGAATAACACTCTGTCAGGATATCACCCATATCCTGATAAGTCTGATTGTAATCCGACTCATCACCGTCTGCCTCATAAGGCTCCAGGGTTGCAGTCAGGTCCAGACTGTCCGGATCATAAAGTTCCAGAAGATTCTCTTCCTCATTTGCCTGCACCAGATAAGTTACCATATTTTCATCATCATACGTGCCGTCGTCATTTGCGAACTGCATTACCAGAGCTGTATATTCTCCGTCTGAACTCAGGGCATATACACCAAGAACATCCTGCTCTTCATCCTTCCACTGACCAAAAAACGAATTATCTTTGTAGAATCCGTAGATATCTCCTGCGCTGTCCTTCCAGAGTCCTAACATTGCCTCTGATACATCCGCGACATCTCCGTCATCTGCTGCTTCTTCTGTAGTCTCCTCTGCTGCCCATACCGGAACAACCATAGAGCTTACCATTGCAGCAGCACAAAGACCTGCCATTATTTTTTTCCAGTTTTTCATATTTTTTTACCATCCTTTCTTAAAATGTGTGTACATATTTCTAAACTGAATTTCTATGTTCTTACTATAAAAAATTTCAGTCTTATTTTCAAGATACATGGGATTAAATGACATTTTTCATGAAATATGGAAAAATGAATAAATACTTATGGTATTACTTGCTTTCAGTAAGGAATCCGTACTTGAATAACTCATGAAAATACGCTAAAATACAAATTATGTTTAAGTTAATTTAGGAGGTACTCCTTTTGAATATTGCAATCCTTGACGATTCAAAGGAAGATCTGCGTCAGGTAAAATCTGTCATTTCTTCTTATTATGAATCCCAGAATACATCCGCAGACATCCATTTGTATTCCAGCGCAGAAGCTTTTTTTACTAAATACATACCCGGATTTTACGACCTGATCATTATGGATATTTATATGGGCAGTATGACCGGTATGGATGCAGCCAGAAAGCTCCGCGAAGCCAGGGATACAGCTGCTCTGATTTTTATTTCAAGCAGTGATTCCTTTGCTGTGGAAAGCTATGATGTACAGGCATCCTACTATCTGCTGAAGCCCTTTGACCCGGAGAAGCTTTGCCGAATCCTCTCAACAATCCAGTTCAGGCAGTCGCAGAATTCCAGATATATAGAGCTGATCTCCGACCGTACCCCTGTAAAGATCCCTGTCAGGAGCATTCTGTACGTGGATACCTACCGCAATGCAGTTCAGGTACATACCACAGATGCAGGCATTATACGCTCCTACATAACCTTCCAGAAATTCGAAGAGCTTCTGGAGGGAATGAAATGTTTTCTCTCCTGTTACAGAGGCTGTATCGTAAATATGGATCACATCGAGAAATCCACAGATGAAGGCTTTGTTATGGACAATCAGGAGCTTGTTACTGTACGCAAGCGTGGCTCCAACGCGATAAAAAAAGCATATCTGGAATACTTATTTTCTTCAGACTCTGATAAATAAGTATTTCCGATATGCCTCTTCCCCTCCGGGCAGTAACTATTTATTTACTGTACTGTTTTCACCGGCAGAAAGATATTTACTTTAAAAATACCCTCTTCTGTATTAAAAACTACATATCCGCCCATTCGTTGTACCACTTCTGCCACAGACGCTGTTCCGATTCCAAAGCCTTCATGCTTTGTTGAATAAAAAACTTTTTCCCTTCGCTGGATTCCATTGGAATATGGATTTGAAATCTCTATCAGAAGCTTCCTGTTCTTAACCTTTGTAAGCATCTTTACATAAGGCTTATTTTCCGGCAGCAGATCTTTTACTGCATCTACGGCATTTTCCAGAAGATTTCCATATATTTTGCACAGATCTGTATCTGAAATGCCAATATTCTGCGGCAGCATCATATCACATTCAAAAGGAATCCCTTTCTTCCTCAGTTCTCCTGCATAAAAATGGATCACTGCATCTACGGCCATGTTTCTGCAATAACAGATTAGCTTTTCCTCTTCTGTTATAACGGATGCATACTCCTGCAGATATTCCATCATCTCCTGATATTTTCCCTGCTGGGTGTAAGACATGATGGTGCGCAGATGGTGTCTCATATCATGGCGCATCCTGCTGATCTCATCCATCTTTTCTGTAAGTTCCTCATAATTCTGTTTCTGTATCTGCAGTTTCTGTTCCATCTGACGGCTGTATTCTCCATAGGTAAGCTGAAATCTGTAAGCATTGGCAAGCTCCATCCACAGAGTCAGTCCCACACTGGCTACAAGCACTGCTGCACCAATTTCCATAAACCACCCGCCAATGATCGGCTCATATAATCTCCATATCCGGTCTGCTGCCAGAGACGCTGCATAAACAACAATTCCCACTAAAAGTACATTACTGTACTTCTGTTTTATCTCCTTTACACTTCTGAAAAGCAGATAACCGGCTGCTGCCCACTTCAAAATCTCTGTAAGCTTAGAGATCAGATACAGCCCTGTTGCAGACTGGGCTCTGCTGCACAGCATTTCTGCCACAAAAACCATCACTCCGGCTGCTGTGGCCACACCTGCAAGAATTTCCGGAATCCTTTCCTCACCTCCCAGGATCTTCTGTTGTACCAGCATAACACCGGCAAACATCAGATAATAGAACAATGCCTCCATTCCATAACAAGGCTGTACTTTTACTGCAACAAAGGAATGCAGGATCGGATAAGAACCATATCCCAGCACACAGATACAAAGCAGGGCAAAAAGTCCAAACTCCACTTTTTTAGTTCGCATATACATATACACTGAAAAAATCAGGACAAAAAATGTAAAAGCCATAAATACCACAGCAATCATAAGTGACAACCCGCGGATAATATTCACTTTAAAAGGAGAAGCCAAAACCGGCACATACTGAATTCCCGATGACACCGAATGTTTGTCTGTCACTGCGATCACAATCTCTGCAGTTCCTTTTCCCTCAAAGGTAAATACCCTGTTCTGAATCTGCTCCTGGTAATTGTCCGGATCCGGATTTCCCATCTGCCCCATCAATTCCCCATTAATATACAGCTTGTAAGCAGAAAAAATCTCTGTCAGGCCAATAGCATATTGTTTTTCTTTTTCAGGAAGCACCAAGGTCATCCGATAGGTACCACTTCCAAAAGGAGATTTATTTTTGTCGCCCAGGTCCATTCCACCGTACTCGCCAATGGAAACATAACGGCTGTAGTAGTCCTCCTTCTGTTCCTTTATTTCCTGCGGTGTCAGCAATACATCCGGATAATATTCCCATTCCCTGGCAAGATAATGCACAGAATCATCATCAGGCACATAGAGGATTCCCTGAATGGCCTGGTCCCCCCTGGCCGTATATTTGTTATCAAAGCGGTAAAACAGAAAGAATATGCCCATAGTCAATGCAAATACAGCTACTATAAGTAGTAATGAATATTTCCAGTTCTTCTTCATTGCTGACACCTCCTTCTGTTTTCAGGTGCTTTGTTTGCCTTTCCACTGTCGCTTATCTGCGTTTTTTACGAATTGCAAAAATAATGGCAGCCACCAGGATACATACTGCCGGTAATGTAAGTATTATCATCAGAAACTGTTTGGTGGAAGCTTCTGCTTTCTGTTCTGTTTTCTCTTCCGACACCGACTCTTCTTCTGTAAATCCTGTGTCTTCTCCATCTGAAACAGCTTCCACGCTTTCTTCATCCGTCTGATTTCCTATACTTTCTGACTTTCCATCTGTCAAAAAATAATCCCCTGTCTGGTTGATCTCCATACGGAGAACATTTTGTTTTTCCTGATAATTCACTGCATATTGATTTCCCTGCACATCCTCCGCTTTTACTGTTTCAGGTAACTGGATTCCGTCAAACACAGATGTCTGAAATTCCACCACTGTTCCCGGAACTTCTGTTACCTCCTCACCTCTGACAAAAATCCGCAGAGAAAATGCAGTTTCTGACGTTTTCTCGATTCTTATCTGGATTTCATCCTCTGCATTGATCTTCCATCCGTTCACTGTATCCGGAGAAAATGTTACAGAGATTCCCTGTTTCTCAAACCTTGCACTTCCATTCTGTTGGATCATAAGAAGCATTCTCTTTCCACTGACTGCAGTAATGGTGTCGGTGCTTAACTCTGTCACGGAATTCTCTGTATCCGATATTTCAGCAGATTTTGCATCAGAAGCTTTGTTACTGCTGCTATTCTGTCCGTCTGTATTATTGTCTGTTCCGTAAGAGTCACCATAATGATATCCGGCACTTCCCGTATTCAGATTCTCTTTCTTTTCTTCCTGTACTACTTCTGACGAAGCAGGTGCTTTCTGCACAATGTCAGGAAGATCTTTTTCCTCTCTGTCCGAAAAATTTCGCTCATGCCAGTATTCATTGACAATAAACGCATCATTATAGGAAAAAGAATAAATTCCCGTGCTCCCTTTCTCATAGACAGCACAGATCTGGTAGTTCTGTCCTTTCTTTAATATCTCTCTGTAATAAATCTGAATTCCATCAGAAGTCACTTCCACCAGGTCATCATCAATTTTCCGGTAATTTCCCCCATTCTCAGAGAGGTAAACCTGTATGTTCCGGCGTTCCTCTGCAGAAAATCCATCCAGCAGCATAGGAAATTCCAGCAGGTCTACCATCGGCATGCTGTAGGTATTAATCTGTGGTTCTCCTTTTTTCTGTACAGAAAGATATGCATATGCCTCTGGCAGCGTCAGGTTGTCAGATACTTCATATCCCTCTGGGATCACAAATGATCCGGTTACCTTGTACACGCCTTGTTTTTCCCTATTCACCCGGCTCAGATCCCAGGAAGATTCCAGAATCAGTTCCGGATTCTCGGCTGTATTTTCAAATGTTTCAGCAGTACTGACCCTCAGTCTGACATTCTCCTTCAATTCTTTCTCAATCTGCTTCAGGCTTCCCCCCGTTTTTACTGCATAGGCAGCACATCTGCTGAGATATTTCTCATCTCCGGTATCATAAGAACAGATGATTTTTCCAGGCTTCTGTGTATTTCCAAGCAGATTGTGCTGATAACCGTAAATTTTAAGACTGCCGTCTTTTTGGTATTGAAACCGCAGAGTATTGGTCTGCTTCTTTCCATTATCATAGGTTACCAGCAGGGAATAGGTATTACCCACAACCATACTCTGGTTAGATACATACAGCCCCTCCTCTTCACAGAGAGCAAAGCCCTCCTCAGTGAGGTTGATCCACTGTCCGCTTTCTTTCTTCAGATAAGCTTCCATGGAGTCAAAATTTTCCTGCTTCAACCAGGGAAATATATAGATTCCTGCCGCAGTCAGCCTGTAATATATATTAATATCCGGTTTGTCCGGGTACTGCACAGAAACAGTTGTCTGTACCTGCAGACTTTTACTCTCATCAAAAGCATACTCAGGCGGAAGCTTCAGTACACCTTTCATTGTGTAAACGCCTGCCAGTTTCATATTTACAGACGAAACATCCCAGAACACCGGAATATGCAGTGTATCTGTGTCTGTATAAACTGTATAGAAAACCCGAGACAGTTTCTCAGTAATCAATTCGCTGCTTTTATTTATTTCTACAGCTACTGCAGGAATATCCTTCGGTACGATCACATCATTTACCCGGATCACCGCGCCCCATACTGTGGTATTTTTTTTCATTCCCCATATGCCAGTCAGGCACAGAGTTATCATTAAAATCAGAACTGTTATTTTCTGTTTTCTCATGCTTTTTTCATACTTTCATTTTACATTACTACTCGATCCGTTATCTTTATTCTCAATTTCCTTTGTTCTTAGCTTACCTTATCTGGTGAATTTCGGCAACAGACATAGGATAAACTGCATTATTTCATGAAAAATGGTGTACCGAAAAATGATTAATTCTCCTTTTTCTTTCCTGGAAATTTCATAAAATAATATACAATAAACAATACTGCCGTAATGCTCCATGAAACCGGATAACTGAGCATGATCGTATTAATTCCCGGGTACATCTGTCCGGCTGTAAAAAGCCACAGGATTCTCAGGGAACACACACCGCCGCAGGTAAGGAGCATAGGCACCAGAACCTTCCCGGTACCCCTCAGTGCCCCGGACAGAATCCCTATGATCACATAAATGAAATAGGACGGCAGTAAAAAACGACTCATATGAACACCATGGACGATCACTGCGCTGTCTGTGGTAAACAGACGATAAATCCAGGGAGCAAATGAATACATCAAAATGATCATCACCGCAGAACTGACCATACTCATGACCATGCAGACACTCACACTCTTTCGCATACGGTGATATTTGCCGGCTCCGAAATTCTGTCCCACAAAGGTAGTAATGGAAATTGCGAACGCATTGATCACCATCCAGAAAATAGCATCGATTTTCCCAAGAGTTCCCCATGCCGCCACTGTGTCAGTTCCCAGATTATTTACAAATACCTGTATCACAATATTGGAAATATTATACATTACAGATTCCAGACCTGCCGGAATACCGATTCTCAGAACTGAAAACAGCATTCTTCTGTCCAAACGGATCTGATTGATCTTCAGCACATATATCTCTCTGGTTTTCAGAAGCATTACTGTTACGATCAGTGCACTGATCACCTGAGAAGTAACTGTAGCAACAGCTACTCCTGTCACACCCATGCCAAACGCAACCACAAACAGCAGATCAAGAATAATGTTCAGCACACAGGTAATGATCAGAACATACAGTGGTCTTTTGGAGTCTCCTACTGCACGCAGGATGGCTGCTCCCATATTATAAACCAGGTTAAAAACCATTCCGCCAAAATAAATATGAAGATACACAGCAGAGTCCTCTACTACATCTGCAGGTGTCTTCATAAGCAGCAATGCAGGTCTGGTCAGAAAAATCCCCACTACAGTAAGAACAATTCCCGCTGCAATGGAGAATGCAAATGCTGTATGCAGTGCCTTACTCAGATTCTTCTTATCTTTTGCACCATAAAACTGCGAGATCACAACCGCTGCTCCCGAAGAAAGACCTACAAAAAAGCCTACGATCAGATTGGCGATCTGACTGGCAGAACCTCCGACTGCAGCAAGTGCCTGTTTTCCCACAAAACGGCCAACAACGATCGTATCTGCAGTGTTATAAATCTGCTGAAAAAACGTTCCAAATACAATAGGAAAGAAAAATAACAGCAATTGTTTCCAGATCACCCCTTCTGTAATCTGATTTACCTTTTCCTTTTTCTCCATTTCTTTTCCCTCATCCACATTTTAAAAATATTTCTGCATTTTACCGCAGTCTGAGCACCATGGGTTCCATGGCATTATATTTTAACATACAAAAAAGCAGGCATCCCACAAAATGTGAGAACCTGCCATACTTTGCAATCATTAAAAATTAGTCTTCAACTTTAATGATTTCCTTTTTGTTGTAGCTTCCGCAAGCTTTGCATACTCTGTGCGGCATCATCAGTTCGCCACATTTGCTGCATTTTACAAGGTTCGGAGCGCTCATTTTCCAGTTTGCTCTTCTCTTATCGCGTCTTGCTTTGGAAGATTTATTCTTCGGACAGATGGACATTATGTTACACCTCCTTAAATTTACTAAATATATCACTGATAGCTGCCATACGGGGATCCTTAGGTTCCTCGACGCATCCACAGGGACCGTCATTGAGGTTTTTCCCGCACTGGCTACAGATTCCTTTGCAGTCTTCTCTACATAAAACCTTCAAAGGCCAGCTCATCAGTACCTCAAGATAGACCAGCTGGTCCACATCCAGGTCCATACCTGTGAGATAAGAACTCTCGTCCAGATCATTCACACGGTCTTCATCCGTAAGCTTCATATCAAGTTTTCGCTCAATCTCCAAAGGAATCTCTGTTGAAACCTCTTCCAGACATCTGTCACAGGGAATACCTACGGTAATCTTACCCGTTCCTCTGATTTCAAGATTTCTGTCACCTGTATTCGTGATCGTAAGCTCTATGGGTTCTTTTGCAAGTACCGGAAAGCTTCCTGACTGAAAGGTGATCGTATCCATTCCAAACTCTACAGTCTTCTGAATACGCATTCCTTCACTGGATGAAATATCTGATAAATGTATCTGCATACTTTTCTCCTATCCACACTTGTTTTATTATACATACCGCCTCTGCTTTTGTCAACGATAAATTAGAAAAATTTCACATTTTGTCAAGTAATATTCCTTTACGAAGTATTTTATCATCCGGCGGCATTATTATCAGGTAATTTCCACATGCCTTACGGGCACAAAGAAGGGTGCTCCTGACAGATGCACCCTTCCCTTCTATATAAATATAACTTTTATCCAGTTATATTTCTCTCGTTTGGACACAAAACAGACACTTTATTATCTGTGAAAATTAAACCAGAGCTACTGTCTCTCTGCAGATTGCAAGTTCTTCGTTTGTAGGAATTACAGCAACTTTAACTTTGGAATCCGGTGTAGAGATAACGATCTCTTCTCCGCGAACTCCGTTAGCTTCTTTGTCAAGTGTAACTCCAAGGTATCCAAGATAGCTTACAACTTTCTCACGTACAGGAATAGCATTCTCGCCGATACCTGCTGTAAATACGATGGCATCTACACCGTTCATAGCTGCAACATATCCGCCAATGAATTTAGCGATACCATAGCAGAGAACGTCGATTGCATTAGCTGCATCTTCGTTTCCGCTCTGAGCTGCATCGTTCAGGTCACGGAAGTCACTGGATAATCCGCCGGATAATCCAAGAAGACCGGATTTCTTATTGAGAACATTCATCATACCTGCGATGTCAAGGTTCTCTTTCTTAGCAATGAATTCCATGATAGCAGGATCAATGTTACCGGAACGTGTTCCCATAACAACACCTTCAAGTGGAGTAAGACCCATTGTTGTATCAACACACTCACCGTTTACAACAGCACTGATGGAAGAACCGTTTCCAAGGTGGCAGACGATAACTTTGGAGTTATCTTTGTCAAGACCAAGGAATTCAACAGCACGTTTGGAAACAAAGCTGTGGGATGTTCCGTGGAAACCATATCTTCTTACTTTGTAGTTCTTGTAATATTCGATCGGAAGACCATAGAGATATGCTTTTGCAGGCATTGTCTGATGGAAAGCTGTATCGAATACTGCTACCTGAGGTACACCCGGCATAAGCTCGGAGCATACACGGATACCGATCAGGTTTGCAGGGTTATGAAGTGGTGCAAGGTCATTGCATTCTTCTACTGCTGAGATTACTTCATCTGTGATCACTACAGATTTGGCAAATTTCTCACCACCATGTACAACACGATGTCCAACAGCGTTTACTTCTTTCAGGCTTCCGATAGCGCCTGTTTTATCATTTGTAAGGGCATCCAGAACCATCTGGATTGCTTCTTTATGTGTAGGCATTGCAGCTTCTGTGATCTCTTTGTCACAGCCTGTTTTCTGATATACTAATCTTCCATCGATACCGATTCTCTCGCAGAGACCTTTTGCAAGAACTGCTTCTGAATCAGAGTTGATCAGCTGATATTTCAGGGATGAACTTCCACAGTTGATTACTAATACGTTCATTTTCATATTCTGCCGGCAGCAAATTTCGAATACTGTCCATAATCCTGACACAAGTCTTCGAATATTTCTGTCAGCTTTTCCTTTCATATTATAATATTATTCTCATCATTTCCAGGGAAATATGAGTAATGATATCAAAGGCATCAGAATCAGAAATATCTCCTCCGATGCCTTTAACATTATGTAGTCAATGAAATAATTCTCAGTCCGTTTTACGGTCTGACTGAAATCTTATTTATTGTCGTCAGCCTGGCACTGTACTGCTGTGATAGCTACCACACCAACGATATCGTCTGCAGAGCATCCACGGGACAGGTCATTTACAGGTTTAGCGATACCCTGGGTTACAGGTCCGTAAGCTTCTGCTTTTGCAAGACGCTGTACAAGTTTGTATCCGATGTTACCTGCATCAAGGTCTGGGAATACAAGTACGTTAGCTTTACCTGCAACTTCGCTTCCAGGAGCTTTAGAAGCGCCTACGCTTGGAACGATAGCTGCATCAAGCTGGAATTCTCCGTCAAGTGCAAGTTCCGGATTCTGCTCTTTTGCGATCTTTGTAGCTTCTACTACTTTATCTACGTCAGCATGTTTTGCACTGCCTTTAGTGGAGTGTGAAAGCATTGCAACGATTGGTTTCTCCTGAACAAGAAGTTCGAAGGATTCTGCAGAAGATGCTGCGATTGCTGCAAGCTCTTCTGAAGTCGGGTTCTGGTTCAGACCGGAATCAGCAAATACAAATGCGCCGTTTGCGCCATATTCGCAGTTCGGAACTACCATTAAGAAGAATGCAGATACAAGTTTTGTACCTGGTTTTGTTTTCAGGATCTGAAGACATGGTCTTAATGTATCAGCTGTAGAGTGACATGCACCGGATACCATACCGTCTGCATCGCCCATTTTTACCATCATTACACCATAGTACAGATACTGGTTAAGAAGAATCTCTTTAGCCTGATCCGGTGTCATGCCTTTTTTCTGTCTTAATTCTACTAACTTGTCAATATATCCCTGTGTTTTCTCTGATGTAGCAGGATCTACGATCTGTGCGCCGGAAATATCATATCCGTCTTCAGCTGCACTCTTTTTAACAGCTTCTTCGTTACCAACAAGGATAACCTTTGCAATTCCTTCTTTTAAAATTTTCTCTGTAGCTGCCAGAGTTCTCTTATCTTCTGTCTCCGGAAGTACGATTGTTTTTACGTTTGCTTTTGCTCTCTCTTTGAGTGTGTCAATAAATCCCATGATTAAAATGGCTCCTTTCATATAGCAGTTCTGATATCACAATATCTGTATACCAGATGTCATTACCATTCACCGAATATATACAGTGAACAGTAATCTGTTTTCTGCGCTGTCTTCATTATACCTCCTGAAGCCTTGTATTTCAAGCATCTGAATGGTAGAATATGACATAAAAAAGTATTTTTTAAGATGCAATATGGTTAAAAAAGAGAACTCTACAAAATTTCAGGAAGGAGCATCTGTGTAAATTTATGAAAACAGCAGGAATTATTGCAGAATATAATCCTTTTCACAAAGGACATGAATATCAAATCAGGTATACAAAGGAAAGGTTAAAAGCAGACTACGTTATTGTTGCCATGAGCGGAGATTATGTGCAGCGCGGCACCCCTGCTCTCATCTCCAAACATACACGTGCAGAAATGGCTCTGCGGTGCGGCGCTGACCTTGTACTTGAAATGCCGGTATCCATCTCTACAGCAGGTGCAGAAGCCTTTGCAATGGGGGGCGTTTCCCTGTTAGACAGCCTTGATATTGTTGATATACTCTGCTTTGGAAGTGAGTCAGGGGAAATCAGTGCACTGAAAGAACTGGCTGAGATCCTTGTAGAAGAACCTGAAGAATATAAGAAACTGTTGAAAAGCTTTTTAAGCGAAGGTCTGACTTTTCCCGCTGCCAGAAGCCAGGCATTGACAGAATATTTTAAAAATCCGCGCAACTTCAGTGGTGACGATTTTGACGGGGTACTTACTCCTCTGTTAAATGAAGTTACACAGATCCTGAATACACCGAATAATATTCTGGGGATCGAATACTGCAAGGCACTTCTCCGTCTGAACAGCCGGATCTGCCCTGTCACGATCCGCAGGGAGGGAATGGGCTATCATGAAACCACTGTCCCTGAAGGAGATTCAGCAAGCTCCTCCCCTGATTTACAGTCATCTACTGATTTCTTTGCATCTGCAACTGCTATACGCAGTCTTATTCAGAATCCGGGAGGTGGCCATTCAGAGGCAATCTCAGACATAAATAATCCAGTCAGGAATCCGGATACCAAAACTGCCAATATATTATCATCCCAGATTCCACCAGATGCTTTTTACGTTTTCAAAAAGGCGCTGGACTCCGGTGAATTTCTCACAGAAAATTCTCTGGACTCTATCCTCTCCTACTGCCTTATGAAGGAGAATGTAGAAAGCCTTTCTTCCTATATGGATGTTTCCGAGGATCTCGCCCGGCGGATCATAAATCAACAGAATCTTCTGTTGTCCTTTTCCCAATCTGTATCTGTTTTAAAAACCAGAGAACTGACTCAGACAAGGATACAGAGGGCATTGCTTCATATTATATTAAATATCCACACTGCACCCACTCAGATTCCCTTTGCCAGGGTTCTTGGTTTCCGCAGGGAAAGCAGTGAACTGCTAAGCCGGATCAAGCAGCACAGCCGAATTCCTCTTATCACCAAGCTTGCGGACGCCCAAAATCTTTTGGACAGTGAAGGAAATCAGATTTTATCTGAAACTGTTTTTTCTTCCAATTTATATGAAAAACTTCTGTGTCTGAAAACCGGCAGAAAATTCTGCCACCAGTCCCAGAAACAGCTTATTATCATATAATTCTTGTTGTTTAAATCCGCTTATGTTAGAATAAAACAGTGAGGATAAGGATATAAAATAAGGAAGGAGGAAAAGAAAAATGAAAGCTAATTCAGGTTTGAAAAAGAATAGAACAAAGATTCAGATGGTGCTTAGCGCCCTAGAGCGTGTCTGAAAAACATTTTAAATTGTTTATTTTAACCAAATTAATATTG
>NZ_JAJDMI010000159.1:0-538 GCF_020593505.1 Blautia sp. DFI.3.45 | reverse complement strand
CTTTCGCTTCATCACCCTAGCGTAGGTGATGCGGTCGTTTGATTCTCATTGTTTTTGATATGTTTTGTTACTGTTGATAACAATTAATATCGATGTCTTTTCCTATCTTGCGTTTGAATTATACTCTCGTATAATCCCTTAACGTTTTGTATCAAGGATATTTGATTAACTTTTAATCAAATTTCATGTATGCAGTTTTCAAGGTACATATCGACTGATGTTTTATCAGTCATCAGAAATCTCAAATGTTTTTTTCTGTTTCATTCAAAATCTCTCATCACTGGTAAATTAAATTCAGTTTTTCTTTTTTGATCTGGCGCCCACCTGCTCTCCCACACCGTCTCCAGTGCAGTACCATCGGCCGATTGGGTCTTAACCGTCGTGTTCGGGATGGGAACGGGTGTGTCCCCCAACCGCATCGGCACCAGAAATGTTTCAGCTTGATAGCTAAACAGTAAAACACATTCTTTACTCTACTTCTTCTTCCTTAGAAAGGAGGTGATCCAGCCGCACCTTCCGATACGGCTACCTTGTTACG
>NZ_JAJDMI010000158.1:0-545 GCF_020593505.1 Blautia sp. DFI.3.45 | reverse complement strand
GAAAGAGTCAACTTGGTGGAATTGGGTGTCTACGTCTCTGATATCAGAGCTCACTTGGCCCAATACTACATGTTCCAAGCCGCCCACCCAACTGAAACCTACCCAGTCGAAGTTGCTGAAGCCGTTTTCAACTACGGTGACTTCACCACCATGTTGACTGGTATTGCCCCAGACCAAGTGACCAGAATGATCACCGGTGTCCCATGGTACTCCACCAGATTAAAGCCAGCCATCTCCAGTGCTCTATCCAAGGACGGTATCTACACTATCGCAAACTAGGGAGTGATGCCTTTACGAATGAAAATCCATAGACAGTGAAAAGTAATGAAAAAATGAAATAAAAAAACTACTTTTTTTTGATGATATAAATACCGCAGATTATATAAATGTATATTAATATTATAGACTTATTTGATCAATGACGGTGTTCGTGAAGCATTTTATGAATATGATAAACATAGAAAGAAACTTTTACGCTACCCCAGAAAGAGAGTGGATGGTAATAAAGCTAACAGAGTGTGTCCAATAAACAATAATGAAATTGG
>NZ_JAJDMI010000157.1:0-545 GCF_020593505.1 Blautia sp. DFI.3.45 | reverse complement strand
AAGTTGGAGGATACACGCATGAAAATTGTAATCATTAATGGAAGTGCCAGAAAAGGAAACACGCTGACAGCAATCAATGCATTTATAAAAGGAGCATCAGAAAAGAATGAAATTGAAATCATTGAACCTGACAAACTCAACATTGCACCATGCAAGGGATGTGGTGTCTGTCAATGCTCTAAGGGATGCGTCGATAAGGATGATACAAATCCTACAATTGATAAAATTGCTGCCGCAGATATGATTCTTTTTGCTACGCCAGTTTATTGGTGGGGAATGTCAGCACAATTGAAATTAGTCATTGATAAGTGCTACTGCCGTGGATTGCAGTTAAAAAATAAAAAAGTGGGCACGATTGTTGTAGGTGGTTCTCCCGTAGACAGTATCCAGTATGAGCTGATTGATAAGCAGTTTGACTGTATGGCAAAATATCTTTCATGGGACATGCTTTTCAATAAATCATATTATGCAACAGCCAGAGATGAACTTGAAAAAAATAAGAATTCCATGAACGAACTTGAGGGAATCGGAAAAAATTTATAAAG
>NZ_JAJDMI010000156.1:0-546 GCF_020593505.1 Blautia sp. DFI.3.45 | reverse complement strand
GAATACGGTCAGGCAGTTCCGTATGCTCTGACGGACACCGCCTTTCTCGGTAGTTCCCAGCCCCGCCTTGATTTCCTCAATGCTCTGGGGCGGCTGCATGGCGTTCATGGTGTTTTTTAGTTCTTGCTGCGTTTGCGGCGGCAAGCTCTGCCATTCGCTTTTCAAGCTGTATCACATCCTTTCCGTAGTCCGTAATCAAAGCTGCTTTTTCCTCTGTCTCCCCAAAGAGCAGCACATCCAGCAGATATTCCACTTGGTCTTGCTTCTGTAAGGCTTCCACAAACCGTGGATGAAAGGCTTCCTCCGGGGAGTGCGGGGCATAATCCTTTCTCCATGCCCGAAGCAAGTGAAGATAATCGGCAAGAATACGGAAGCAGCGGTTTTTTGCTTCCTGAAACTGTTCCTCCGGGGATTTCTGCCGGGGCTTGGGCTTTTTTACCTTCCCCGGCGGTTTCCAGTCCTCATAGGAAAGCCCGAAGTCCTGTGCCAGCTGTACGGCGGCTTCTTTCTTTCCCAGCCCATACAGGGCGGCGGCAAAATCAATCA
>NZ_JAJDMI010000155.1:0-554 GCF_020593505.1 Blautia sp. DFI.3.45 | reverse complement strand
GGATAGATACTTCTGAACAACATACACTATTTATAAACCGTATGATTGGAGTGATTTCATGGAATTAACAAAAAAAGTCCCTACAACCGATAAAAGCCAGGAAAACAATCATCTTCTCCGCATGTTAGACCGGGGAATTGATGATATGGAAGCTGGTCGTGAATTGCCACTGGAAGATGCTTTTCGCAAAATCACAGAATTAAGGGATGCACGAAGAAATGCAAGAATATAAAATTATTTTAATCTGGGAAGCAATTTACGATGTCACAGACATTGCAGATTATATTGAAGAAGAATTCGGCCAGCAACGTGCTGACCGTTTTCAATCTGATCTGAAAGAACAAATGCAGAATTTAGGCCAGTTCAGTACTGCCTTTCCCCGAACTCAAATTCTGTACAGAGGATATTCCATACATAAAAGATCTTTTCCGCCATCTATTATTTTTTATATTATAATGGAAGAAACAAAAGAGATTCATATTCTCCGAGTGTTGCGCCATGAACGAGATTGGGAAAATATCCTGTTGCAAAGATCAACTTATACATATCCGGAA
>NZ_JAJDMI010000154.1:0-574 GCF_020593505.1 Blautia sp. DFI.3.45 | reverse complement strand
TCATTCTCATAAAGAAAATGAAGAAATCTATGGAATTCTTTCAGGTAACGGCAAAGCCATAATTGATGAAGAAGAAATTAGCCTTTCAACTGGAGACTGGCTAAAAATCACACCTACTGCAAAGCGTCAGTTTTTTGCATCCGATATTTCTGGAATTACTTATATCTGCATTCAGGTAAAAGAAAACTCTCTGGAACATTTTACAGCAGAGGATGCCGTAATCGGCTAATTAAAAGTATTTATTTACAAAAATGCACAGTTCACGATAAGCTAAGAACTGTGCATTTCTTTTTGTTCAATATTACGTTTTCTCAATTTTTCAAACAAGAAGTTATCAGTGATTATCTTTTAGAAAACAGCCAACTACAGCGACGCCAAATCCAAGAACACCTAGGACATATCCCCAAAAATTATTTGTTGTCACAGCAATTCCTAAAGGTATTATTGCAATCCCCAATAACTCAATCTTAATTCCTTTCATCGCAAATACCTTCGTTACAAACTTGAATTTGGAGTGTACTTTATAAATTTTTTCCGATTCCCTCAAGTTCGTTCATGGAATTCTTATTTTTTT
>NZ_JAJDMI010000153.1:0-583 GCF_020593505.1 Blautia sp. DFI.3.45 | reverse complement strand
AGGGCAAATTCAAATGACCTGCCAAGTTGGGCATCTGCATTTTTTTCAATCTTCAATACCTCATTCCATAACCTCTGTTTCTGAAATGTGATTTTGAATTTTTTTAAAGCAGCTTCTTTATCTTCTGACCTTTTGTATCGGACAGATTTTTGAAAGCGTTTTATATTTTCTTCTGGTACTATCTGCCATTCAGGAGGTGCGTTTTCGCACATCATCAGCCGGGTGTAGACCACTTCTTTTTTAGAAGTGTAATAACTGATTCTCCCTGTTTCCTCGTTTTTCATCACATCCCCATTGAGATATGCGGAAGCGGAGATAACAGATTTCCCTTTACTTCGTCCGACTATTTTGATTGTGTAATGAAAAATCGCCATGTCTGGATTCCTCCTTTCTGACGTATCCGGCATAGATTTCCGGCAACATTGCTTTCAGTTTTAGAAAAAGCAGCATTGCCGGAACTCCCTCTGCGTAAGAGTGCCCTGCGCATAGCAGCCTGCATGGAATGCGCCTCTCTGGCGAAGAGTGCCTCCTGCGGCATGAGCAGGTCTGGCTGAAAGCCCCGCCGACGGAACGAGCCCGGCAA
>NZ_JAJDMI010000152.1:0-591 GCF_020593505.1 Blautia sp. DFI.3.45 | reverse complement strand
TATGATCCAATATCAAAGGAAATGATAGCATTGAAGGATGAGACTAATCCAATTGAGGAGTGGCAGCATATAGAACAGCTAAAGGGTAGTGCTGAAGGAAGCATACGATACCCCGCATGGAATGGGATAATATCACAGGAGGTACTAGACTACCTTTCATCCTACATAAATAGACGCATATAAGTACGCATTTAAGCATAAACACGCACTATGCCGTTCTTCTCATGTATATATATATACAGGCAACACGCAGATATAGGTGCGACGTGAACAGTGAGCTGTATGTGCGCAGCTCGCGTTGCATTTTCGGAAGCGCTCGTTTTCGGAAACGCTTTGAAGTTCCTATTCCGAAGTTCCTATTCTCTAGAAAGTATAGGAACTTCAGAGCGCTTTGAAAACCAAAAGCGCTTTGAAGACGCACTTTGAAAAATCCAAAAACGCACCGCACCGTAACTACTACACCGCGAATACTGTGCCCTGAAACATTGCTCAAAAGTATCTCTTTGCTATATATCTCTGTGCTATATCCCTATATAACCTACCCATCCACCTTTCGCTCCTTGAACTTGCATCTAAACTCGACCTCTACAT
>NZ_JAJDMI010000016.1:0-70386 GCF_020593505.1 Blautia sp. DFI.3.45 | reverse complement strand
ATAGGTAACAAAAAATGCCGTATTTATGCGGCTTGTGGCGTTTCGCAAACGCCTAATAAAAATTTGAGTGTGAGAGGGAAGAGCATGAAACATCTGGTAATTACGATTGGCTGCGAATATGGAGCCAAGGGCAATGCCATCGGTAAGAAGATTGCACAGGATCTGGGGATTAAGTTTTATGATCGTGATCTTGTGGATGAGATTATCAAAGAGGTAGGCATCCCTACAGACATTATGGACAGAGTAGAGGAAGGCGGAACCATCGCAGGTAAAGGTGCACAGGGTGATGTGCGAGGTTCCTTTTCCAAATATGCGGATCTGACAGACCGCGCCATTCATGTACAGAAGCAGATTATCCGGAAGCTGGCTCAGAAAGAAGCCTGCGTGATCATAGGACGGTCTGCAGATTATATTCTGAAAGATACAGAAGGAATCCAGCTGGTGAGAGCATTTATTTATGCACCTAATGATGTTCGCGTTCACAACATTATGGAAAGCCATAATCTTTCGGAAAAGGATGCAAAGCTTCTGCTGGATGAGAAGGATAAACGTTATCATAAGAGACATCTGGCACTGACAGGAAGTAACCGCGGTGACAGACATAACAGGGATATTCTTATTAACAGTGATTTTCTGGGAATTCAGGGAACAGCAGAATATCTGGAAGATCTGATCGCAAAAAAATACGGAAAAAAGGAGGCCTGAACTATGGAACAAAAAACATCAGAATTTGACAAAGTACTTGGTGCATGGGACATACTTGTAATTGCATTTGGCGCCATGATCGGCTGGGGCTGGGTAGTTTCTTCCGGTAACTGGATTGAATCCGGTGGTGTGCTTGGTGCAGCTATTGCATTTGCAATCGGTGGAATCATGATCTTCTTTGTAGGTCTGACTTACGCAGAGCTTACAGCAGCCATGCCTCAGTGTGGTGGTGAGCATGTATTCAGCTACAGGGCAATGGGTTCTACAGGTTCTTTTATCTGCACCTGGGCGATCATTCTTGGATATGTAAGTGTTGCCTGCTTTGAGGCATGTGCATTTCCCACAATCATCTCTTATCTGTGGCCGGGGTTCCTGAAAGGATATCTCTATACAGTTGCAGGCTTTGATGTTTATGCATCCTGGTTGATCGTGGCGATTGTGATTGCTTTTCTTATTATGATAATTAACATTAATGGAGCAAAGACTGCGGCAGTTCTGCAGACTGTTCTTACCTGTATCATCGGCGGTGCCGGAATTATTTTGATCGTGGCTGCTGTGGTTACAGGAAGTGTGGATAACCTTCAGGGACAGATGTTTGTTGGAAACGGTACCGGCGAAGCAATGAAAAGTATTATTAAGGTTGCAGTCATCACTCCGTTTTTCTTTATTGGTTTTGACGTTATCCCACAGGCAGCAGAGGAAATCAATGTTCCGCTGAAAAAAATCGGTAAAATGATGATCCTCTCTGTTGTGCTGGCTGTTGTATTTTACGCACTGGTTATTCTTGCAGTAGGTTATATCCTGAATCCGGCAGAGATTATTGAGTCTCAGCAAGGAACAGGACTTGTAACAGCAGATGCCATGGCCAAGGCTTTCGGGACAAAGATTATGGCCAAGGTTATCATTGTAGGTGGAATGTGTGGTATTATTACATCATGGAACTCCTTCCTCCTTGGCGGTTCCCGTGCCATGTACTCTATGGCAGAATCCTACATGATTCCTCCGTTTTTTGCAAAGCTTCATCCGAAGCACAAAACTCCGGTTAATTCTCTGTATCTGATCGGTGCCCTGACTATGCTGGCTCCTTTTGCAGGAAGAACAATGATGGTCTGGATCTGTGATGCAGGTAACTTCGGATGCTGCCTTGCATACTGTATGGTCTCTGTCTCTTTCCTGATCCTTCGTAAAAAGGAACCGGATATGGCAAGACCTTACAAAGTAGGCCACTACAAATTTGTAGGTTTTATGGCAGTAGTCATGTCAGGGCTGATGCTTCTGGTTTACTGTATTCCGGGTTCCGGTGGAAGTCTGGTATTTCAGGAATGGATCATGGTAGGCGGCTGGAGCTTACTTGGAGTTGTATTTTATGCGATCTGTAAACGTAAATATAAAGAAGATTTTGGTAAACTTATTGAACTGATCTCTGATGAGGATGCAGCAAGTCTTATGCCGGAGGCTGATGATGAAGAGCTTGATGTGGTAATCGATGCGGCTATTGACAGGGTGCTTTCCTCTATGGCATAACGCTATGAATGACATGACAATTATTGCTAGTACATCGTTTTCGAAATAACTATACCACTCACTTGTCTGCGAATCCGATTGCACAGGTCTAAAAGCCTCAGCGTAGCCCGCTACGCCTGCGTTTTTATACCAGCACACTCGAATCCGCATCCTACGCGATTGGTATAGTTATTTACGAAACGCTGTACTAGAGCGTGTCTGAAAAATCATTCCCGCAATCTGCACGCCCCACTTTGCGGGATATTTCACCCGAATTCAGTTGCCGTAGCCCGCTACGGCGCCCTCATCCGGGCAAAATATCCCACAAATTGTGTCGCACATCTTGCAGAAAGCCTTTTTCAGACACGCTCTAGGAATTATTTTGGGTAACAGAGTTTTGAATTTGTGCAGGGTAGGTGCCCTGCACATTGCAATATTGAAAAAAATACAGGAAAAGAGGCAAAAATTAATGAATCCATTTGAATTTTTTATTCCTCAGAATATTACAGTCGGTGCAGGTACTCTGGCAAAGCTTCCGGAATGTGCCAAAAAGCTTGGAGGTTCTCATGCAATGCTGATTTCAGGACCAACTCTCCGGAAAATGGGAGTTGTGGATAAGGCGGCGGATTATCTGAAAGACGCCGGAATGGCAGTGGATATTTTTACAGATGTAGAAGCCAATCCGTCTGTCACCACAGTGGAAAAAGCGACAGAAGCGTATAAGGAATCCGGTGCAGATTTTATCGTTGCGCTGGGCGGTGGTTCTCCTATGGATGTGGCAAAAGCAGTGGGAGTTACGGCTAAATATGGCGGCAGTATTACAGAATATGAGGGGGCACATAAGGTTCCCGGAAAAATTGTTCCGCTGATCGCAATCCCGACTACTGCGGGAACCGGCTCAGAGGTTACGGCATTTTCTGTTATCACTGACCACAGCAGAGATTATAAGCTGACGGTATTCAGTTATGAACTTCTTCCTGCATATGCGATCCTGGATCCTGAGCTTCTCACTTCTGCTCCGGCATCTGTGGCAGCAGCCTGCGGAATCGATGCATTTATTCATGCGGAGGAGGCTTATGTTTCCACAGCAGCATCTCCTTTTTCTGACGCAATGGCAGAGAAAGCAATGGAGCTGATCGGTGGAAATATCCGCCGTTTTGTGGCAAGACGTACAGATCTGGAGGCTGCAGAGGCAATGCTTACGGGATCTCTTTTTGCAGGAATCGCCTTTTCCTTTGCAAGACTTGGAAATGTCCATGCCATGAGTCATCCGGTAAGTGCTTTCTTTAATGTGGCACATGGAGTGGCAAATGCAGTTCTTCTCCCTGTGATTGCAGAATATAATGCGCTGGCAGATCATGGCAGATATCTGAAGATTTATAATTATATCAGTCAGATCCCTGCATATGAGGATGAATTCGAACCACTGATGCTGGTGGATGCCATCAGGGAATTAAACGAAGATATCGGAATCCCGGAAGACCTGACCACAGCCATCCGCCAGGCAAAGAAGGGAGAAGAGATTTCTGATGAGGAGATTGAAAGCAAGATTGATGCCATGGCAGATGATGCTATGAAGAGCGGAAATATTGCAGTAAATCCAAGATCCTCCAGGAAACAGGATATTGTGGAATTGTATCATAAGGCTTTATAAATTCAGATAAAGAGGAATGCAGTATTTTATGTAATTGCTACAGGTTAACAGAAGGTATTGATTAAAAATATCTGTTATTATAAAAAACGTGCAGAGACATCGAAGTCGACAGATAACTTCAGGCTTGAAGGTTTATCTCGATTTCAAAATGTATCTGCACGTTGTTTTTTTGAGAAATTTCCATTGTATAACTTGCCTGATAGAAAGAAAGATTATATAGTATTAATCAAAATATAGTAAAGTAATGTGAGTCAAAATATTGATTGTTCAGGAGGATTTTATGGCAAAGAAGAAAATATATGCAGTACGCAAGGGACATAAAACAGGACTTTTTGCTACATGGGCGGAGTGCCAGAAGGCAGTAAGCGGATATTCAGGAGCTGAGTTTCGGGGATTTACAGAGAAAGAGGAAGCATTGGCTTTTCTGAACATGGAGACAACAGGAAATGTATCCGGTGATAAAGCAAAAGAGGCGGCAGGAATCGTGGAAGTACCTGAAAATATGGTCATTGCTTATGTAGATGGAAGTTTCGAGAAAAGTATTGGCAGATATGCCTTTGGTTGTGTGATCCTTACACCGGATGGACAGGAAATCCGTAAATCCGGCAGCGGCAGTGATTCTGCAGGAGTCGCGATCCGAAATGTGGCAGGAGAGATGCTTGGTTCCATGACTGCAGTAAACTGGGCCATAGAAAACAAATATCCAGCTGTGGAAATCCGCTATGATTACGAAGGTGTAGAGAAGTGGGTAACAGGTGTGTGGAGAGCCAAAACACCTCTGACCAGCAAATATGCTGCTCATATGCAGGAAGCAGGAAAGAAAGTAAAGATTTCTTTTTGTAAAATAGCAGCTCATACGGGCAATCACTACAATGAAGAGGCAGATCAGCTGGCTAAGAGTGCATTGCTTAAAATGGATGAAGAAGTACGAATATAAAAATCTTATCACTGAAAGGCGATTTCCAAAGGGATGAAAAATTTATGTGGATGACAATTTGAGTGATCCTCAGGGAAATCAATATACGGAAGTGGAAAAATAAAAAGCAGCTGTGTTACCATTGAAACTGTTAGCTGAAATTTTTATCAAGTAACAGTTTCAATTGACAGGTAACGCAGCTGTTTTTGCTTATGAAAGTGTCATATCCCCGTCTTTCACCCATCCAAGCTTACGGATAAACATGTTGATGAGCGGACACAGGATTGCAGGCAGGATAAAGGAAATCAGCAAAAGTCCGGCCCAGTCCCAGCCTGTGACAGCTGTTTTTGTTCCTGTGGCAATATCATTCATCCATCCGGTGTAGACACCAATCTGTCCTACGAAACCACAGGTACCCATACCGGAAGAAACCGGAGTACCGTTCATCTGAAGTTTGAACAGACAGGTTGCAAGAGGTCCGGTGATGGCAGAAGTAAGGATCGGTGCAATCCAGATGCGTGGATTTTTTACGATATTTCCCATCTGGAGCATGGATGTTCCGATTCCCTGAGAAACAAGACCACCCCATTTATTTTCGCGGAAGGACATTACTGCGAAACCTACCATTTGTGCACAGCAGCCTGCTACAGCAGCTCCTCCGGCAAGTCCGGTGAGGCCAAGCGCAGCACAGATTGCGGCAGATGAGATAGGAAGTGTCAGTGCAATACCCACAAATACAGAAACAAGGATTCCCATCAGGAACGGCTGCAGGTTGGTTGCCCACATAATAATATTTCCCACTTTCATTGCTGCACTTCCAAGTGCCGGAGCCCACCATGCGGACAGGGCAACACCTACACCGATCGTGACAAGTGGAGTGACCAGAATATCAATTTTGGTTTCCTTAGATACTGCTTTTCCGATTTCGGAAGCGAAGATGGCTACAAATAATACAGCCAGCGGTCCGCCTGCACCGCCTAATGCGTTAGATGCAAAGCCAACAGTGATCAGTGAAAACAACACCAACGGCGGACAATGCAACGCATAGCCGATGGCAACAGCCATGGCAGGACCACTCATTGCAGATGCCAGAGAGCCTACGGTATACTGGGTGTCGTTTACAGTTGCCACAGCAGTGGTCAGAAATGAAATATGAAACTGTGTTCCAAGTGTGTTGATGATCGTGCCAATCAGCAGGGAGCAGAAAAGACCCTGCGCCATGGCACCAAGGGCATCGATTCCATAACGTTTTATGGAGATTTCGATGTCTTTACGTCTGAGAAATGCTTTAAACTTTTCCATAGATTACTTTCTCCTGTTTTTATTATGTATAGAAGGGTGTATATACACCTATATACGTTTTTCTCATTATAGTCATATTCACGGAGTAAATCAAGTAGTTTTGTAACTGTTCACACACCACTATCCCGCGAAGTGTTTTGGCATGAATATGCCAAAATCACAAGACATACAAGCCAAAATTCCATTGCCGCAGGCAATCTGGAATGAATTTTGGGTACGTTACTGTGAACGGAGTGAACAGTAACGTAGTTTTAAAATAGTGGAAAACAATTTACAGAAAGAATATTGTAAAGTATTTTACTGTCTGATATGATAGAAAGAGTTAATTTTACGGAGGAAAAAAGATGAGTGAATGGATCAGAAAAATAAACTGGAAGTATGTGGTCGTAATGTTGATTGGAAATATAATCCTTGGTCTGGGAATTGCGATATTTAAACTTTCCGGACTTGGAAATGACCCTTTCAGCGGAATGGTAATGGCACTGGCAGAATGTGTGGGAATTGAATATGCCCGTTTTTTAATTCTTCTGAATCTGGGATTTTTTGTAATAGAAATTATCTGGGGAAGAAAGCTTATCGGATTGGGAACGATCATAAATGCGTTATTCCTTGGATATTTTGTTACATTTTTCTATAACCTGATCACATCTGTGATCGATGCACCGGATCAGATGGCAATGCAGGTGGTTACCGTATTTATTGGAGTTATCATAACAAGCCTTGGAATTTCCATGTACCAGCTTCCGAAACAGGGAGTTGCACCATATGACAGTATTTCTCTGATCATGACAGAGAAATGGCCGAAAATTCCGTATTTCTGGTGCAGAGTATCTAATGATGCGATCAGTGCACTGGTGTGTTGGCTTGCAGGGGGAATCGTCGGACTGGGAACACTAGTCAGTGCATTTGGATTCGGACCTTTTGTTCAGTTTTTCGATACACATTTTACATCAAAAGTGCTGGCAAAGCTGGAAAAATAATAAAAAACTGTCCTGTATATGCACATTATACGTAGAAAATAGGTGCATTACAGAGACAGTTTTTTTATTTGTCAGCCTGTTAACTGCATATATGGCATGCTTCACATGCAGATGGCGTAGTAGCGCATCCTCCCATAGCAGTTTCACGCAGTTCTGCAGGAAGCTTTTTACCCACGGTAAACATCGTCTGGATCATTTCGTCCAGAGGAATCAACTGCGGGATTCCTGCGAGAGCCATTTCTGCGGCAATTATAGCGTTTGCCACACCTGCAGCATTTCTGTTCTGACATGGATATTCTACCAGACCGCCGACCGGATCGCATACCAGACCAAGCATGTTCATAAGAACAGTAGATGCAGCAAAAGTACATTCTTTCGGTGAACCTCCCATCAGCTCTACAGCAGCAGATGCAGCCATTGCAGATGCAACCCCTACCTCGGCCTGGCATCCGCCTACCGCACCTGCAACAGTTGCATTTCGCATTGCCAGATAACCAATGGCACTTGCGTTAAATAATGCCCGTATAATCTCTTCATCAGAGAATTGATAATGTTCCTGCATTGCCAGCATCAGTCCCGGTACGATTCCGGCAGAACCGGCAGTAGGAGAGGCCACGATCAGCCCCATGGAGGCATTCGTTTCCAGTGTAGCCATAGCATAAGTAATTGCCTTCTGAAGCAGATTTCCGCAGAGACCTTTTTTCTCCTGAGCGTGGAGACTCAGCTTTCTGGCTTCGCCGCCAATCAGACCACCCATAGATTTTACCGGCTGTCTGATTGGTGAGAAAGCAGCATCTTTCATAATTCCCAGTACTAGTGTCATTTTTTTATTTACAATCTCAGAGGCTGTTTCGCCAAGCTCAATCTCACGGATACGCATAATCTCTGAGATAGGAAGATTTTTTTCTTCACAGAGTGCTAAGAGTTCATTTGCATTTTTAAAATCCATGATAAAAATCCTCCTTTCTTTACATCTGTACGATCATAACTTCATGAATATTCGGGTTCTCGCGAATCGCAGGAACGATATTCTCAGGAAGTTTGCCGTCAGATTCTACGATTGTATAAGCAATCTCTCCCTTGCTTTCACGGAACAGACGCATAAATGCAATATTGATATTGCGGTCACTCAGGCATTTGGTAATATAGGCCACAACGCCGGGAGTGTCCTGATGAATCACGATCACTGCACTGTACTCGCCTGTAAAGTCTACCTGTACGTGATTGATATCTACAATACGGACCTTGCCTCCTCCAAGGGATTCGCCGCGTACGGTCATTTTCTGGCCTTTTTCATTTTCCATGCAGATATCTACGGTGTTCGGATGAATATCTGTTTCCTGCTCATTTGGAGTGAAAGAGAATTTCAGACCTTTTTCATGAGCAATATCAAAAGAATTTCGGATGCGCATATCATCAGTAGAGAATCCCATAATACCACCCAGCAGAGCTCGGTCAGTACCGTGACCATGGTAAGTTTTTGCAAAAGAGCCGTACAGGATGAAGTCGGCTCTCTTTAACGGGCCTTCGATCATTTTCTGGGCAAGATAGGAAATACGCGCCGCACCTGCGGTATGTGAACTTGAAGGACCGATCATGTTCGGCCCCATAACATCAAATACACTGATAAATGACATATTTTTTCTCCTGTGAATATCAATTATAGTCTTGCATGTTTATGGCAATAATCTTATTATTTGCAAATTTCTGATTATATTCTATCATTTAGGAATAAAAGAAGCAAACTTATCGTTAACATTAACAAAAATTAATGTAAAAAATGAGAAAACAGGGTTGCTTTTTCTCTACTGGGCGGTTACAATAACTGTGCAAATTGAAAATAATTTTAAAAATGCTGTTTCAAAATAGGGAACAGCATAAAATTTGCTGTTAGAAATCAGATTCCCGAAAACAGGGTCTGATATCCGAAATCGTAAATTTTAAAGAAAAGGCAGGTGGAACAGAATGGATAATTGCGATTCTCATGGGCGAAGTAGTAGCACAGGATCTGAATTAAAAAGAGTATATGAGTATAGCAGCCGTTTTTGTTCTGCTGTAGTCATATATTTTCCATGTATGCATATAGAATAGAAGCTTTTTACTGTCTGTGATCTGACAGTTTCTGTATGTGGAAGATTGGATGTCTTTTTCATTTCTTATCCTGTATTTATGAAATTCCCCCGAATCATGCAATTACATATTGAGCAGTAATGATCCGGCGAAGATGCCGGACAGTTACGGACAGCGGATGAATAGCAGGTTATGGTTTGATACCCTGCGGTTTATTCTGCTGGAAAAAGCATGAAAGAAATGGCAGTAAAATGTAATAAATAACAGACTGCTTTCTTTTGGTGTGCTTTTATGCAAAAAAACGGAGGATGAAAGAATGGAGAAAAGAGTACAGGATTATTCCAAAGAAATTCTGAAGATCATCCGCAGCAACACCTCTCCTGCCGTTATGGGAGGAAGGCTGCAGGATTATCATGAGAATGATCTGGCAGATGTAATGCCGAAACTGACTGTACAGGAGCGGTGCAAGCTGTACCGTATCCTGGATACAGATATGCTCTCTGATATTTTTGAATATACAGATGAGGAGAATGCAGCAGAGTATCTGAATGAAATGGATGTGAAAAAAGCAGCAGCCATTTTATCCAAAATGGAGACAGATGCTCTTGCAGATGTATTAAATAAAGTTGAAAAAACAAAGAAAAAAATACTGATCGATCTGCTTGAACCTGAGGTTCGACGTGATGTGGAGATGATCGCATCCTTTGATGAGGATGAGATCGGAAGCCGCATGACAACAAATTATATTGTGATCACAGATAAACTGACAGTTAAGCAGGCAATGAGCAGTCTGATCGAACAGGCTGCAAAAAATGACAATATCTCCACTATTTTTGTAGTGACAGAGCAGCAGAAATTTTATGGGGCTATTAATCTGAAAGAACTGATCATTGCCAGACGCGATGATCTGCTTGAGAATCTGGTGGTGACTTCCTATCCATATGTATATGCGGAAGAGAATATTGATGAATGTATCGAAGAACTGAAAGATTATTCTGAGGATTCTATTCCGGTTCTTGACAACGATAATCAGCTTCTGGGTGTTATCACATCTGCCAGTATCATTGACCTGGTTGATGATGAGATGGGTGATGACTATGCGAAGCTGGCCGGTCTGACTGCAGAAGAGGATTTAAAGGAGCCACTGAAAGAAAGTATGAAGAAACGTCTGCCCTGGCTGATCATTCTTCTGGGACTTGGCATGGTAGTTTCTTCAGTGGTAGGAATTTTTGAGAAGGTGGTGACTGCACTTCCGATCATTATGTGCTTCCAGTCTTTGATCCTTGATATGGCAGGTAATGTGGGTACCCAGTCTCTGGCTGTGACGATTCGTGTGCTGATGGATGAATCTCTGACAGGTAAGCAGAAACTGGAACTTGTGTGGAAGGAAATGAGAATTGGTCTGTGTAATGGCGGACTTCTTGGAATTCTGTCTTTTGCGCTGATCGGATTGTATATTTATCTGTTTAAAGGAAAAACACTTTTGTTTTCCTATGCAGTATCCGGATGTATCGGTGTGGCACTGTTGCTGGCTATGTTGATCTCCAGTGCAGTAGGCACCTGTATTCCATTGTTCTTTAAGAAGATCAATATTGACCCGGCAGTAGCATCAGGTCCGCTGATCACAACAGTGAATGACCTTGTTGCAGTAATTACCTATTATGGCCTGAGCTGGCTGTTCTTATTAAAAATGCTGAATCTTGCAGGCTGAATTTCAGATAATAAAAACAGGTCCTGTATCTTTGATTATAAGATATTGGATCTGTTTTTTGTTTGAATTCGGCTGCCGTAGTTAATTACTATAAATTACAAATGCAATGTCTGATATTTGCAATCTGGAATAAATTTTGTGAAATAAGGAAAATAGCAGTTGACATTATTCCGGGGATATGCAAATAATATATTGCAATTAGTGTTTACCTGATCTGACGATTGAAAGAGGCAAGTCGTTATTTGGGTTTACAAAGCGTATAAACGTTACTGAGAACGGAGTAAACAGTAACAAATAAACAGCGGTGCAGGAAATATTAACGGTAAACAGTAATAAGAGATTGAAAATATAATATATATAATGTATCTGTGAATCAACTTGTTGGTACACCAGGCAACACAGATACAGTATCGGCAAAACAGTCGAAAGGCTGCGGCGCAAAGCTAAAGGGCCTGTAAAATGGCAGCCAGTTGCATTTATACAGAGAGTAATGTCTTGTTGTATTGTAGCGGGCATTATTCTCTTTTATTTTAAAGAAAGGTTGAGAATATCATGTCAGAGCATAGGTGTATGCTTAACAAAATGAATAAGATTGAAATATATGTCGCAAATGAAGATACGGATATTAATCCTTCAGTTCAGGAAGCTATTGAATATGTACTGAAACAGAATGATCCGGTGGGAACAGTCGCCGGTTATTATGATGAGAAGCTGACAATCTGGAGTGTAAGTAACTATTTTCTGCAGCTTTTGGGGTGGGATGACCTTGATGAATTTATGAAAGCATCAGACGGCTCTATGCTCAGTGTGGTCTGTAATGAGCAAAAGCATATATTTTCACCGGAAAGACTTCATGATTTACAGGGTTCTCACATCTTGTATCTGACAGACAGTAAAGGTTTATCAATACCGGTAAGGATTGTGAAGGCAGATGCCAGGGATAATAAAGGACGGCCAATCTGGGTATTATCTGTCAGATCTGCTCACTTTGCCCGGAATCAGGAAGCAAGGGAAGCTGCTTTTCACCGGGCTTTTACAGATATGAATCTGTGTGAATATTATGTGGATCTTCAGGAAAATACATTTGAATCTATGAAAGTAAAGGGCTCGCTTCAGGAAATTTCCAACAAAAGCCGGACATGGGATGAACTGATACAGATGTTTCTTAATAATTATGTCTGTCCTGAGAGTAAAGAGGCGGTTGCGCAGATTTACAACCGGGAATATATTACGAAGGAACTCAGAAAAATCACAGGGGAACTCAGTCAGGAATGCAAAGCAGTGTTTGACGGAGAGCTGCGTATTATCCGGAATGTAGTGATGGAGGGAGATACAGATGAGAACGGAGAGATCAGACACGCCATGATTTTTCTTCGTGATGTGACGGATTCGAAAAATGCGGAAAAAGAACGCAGAGCGATGTTAAAGCAGAACATCGCCATGGATCAACTTATTCAGGGAGTAACCAGGATTGTAGAGCGTTTTGCAGTTTGTAATCTGGACAGCGGGATATATGAATATTATGAGATGAACAATGAGTCTTATTATAATCCTACAGGTGATTACAGGGAACTTCTTCAGCGTATGTCCGGAGAGTATGTGATACTTACGGAAAAGATAAATATACAGATGGATGATCTGCTTTCACCGGAATATCTGAGAAAGGTTATTATGTCTGAGGATGATCTGTATACCTTTGAATATTGTACTCTTGACAAATCTTCTTATAAAGTAATGTCAGTGATACCTGTGGAATGGAAAGGCAGTATACTGTCCAAAGTAATGTTGATCGCTCAGGATATCGGGCAGAAGCATGAACTTGAGAAGCTGGCAAATACGGATGCACTGACAGGACTTTATAATGAGCGTTATCTTTCCGAAAGATTAAAAAGAAATGGAAAGCTGCATAAAAAATTTGCCATGTTCTATCTGGATCTGGACAGGTTTAAGCCTGTTAATGACACTTATGGACATGACATGGGGGACAGATTGCTGAAGGCGGTTTCCCGGAGATTGTGCAAATGTATCAGGAAGACAGACTATGCTTTCCGTATCGGTGGAGATGAATTTTCCCTGATCATTGAGGAGGGCAATATTAATGATGAATTCTGTGAGATGATGGTCAGAAGAATAAAAAGAGTCATTGACCGGCCTTTTAACATAGAGGGTCGTCTGCTGAGCGTGGATACAAGCTGTGGCTATGCCATTTATCCGGAACACAGCCAGAAGATCGATGAAATCCGCATTATGGCAGATCACAGAATGTATGAAGATAAAACTCAAAATAGAAAAAAGGGTTAATGGCGGATAAAAACAGAAAGAGGGATAAAATCTTTATGGATTTAAAACAATTACAGTATTTCGTAGTATGTGCGCAGACTGGTTCATTCAGTGATGCTGCGAAAAATCTGTATTCTACACAGCCCAGTGTCAGCAAGGTAATCAAGGGACTGGAAGATACGCTGGGAATGCAGCTTTTTGAACGACTGCCAAGAGGAATCAGACTGACAGTACAGGGGCATAAGATGTATGAATATGCGTCGAAAATTATAAATGAAGTAAATGTTCTGGAAAATATGGCTTCCAGCGGAATGACAAAATGGATCCGGATATCTTTAAATCCCAGCTCCTGGTTTGCCAATCAATTTGTAGACTTTTATAATGAAACCTATGAAAAAAAATATCATTTCCAGGTAACAACAGCAGGTGTACAAAGCGTAATGGAAAGAGTCCGGGATTATATGGATGATATTGGTTTTGTATATATCCTCAGTCAGCAGAAGGAAAATTTCCTGTATGAATTGTCAAAAAACAAAATGCATTTCGAACCTATCTATGAAACAGATGTAATGCTGTATCCGGGAGGGCTGACAGAGCTTTACAATTCCGGCAAAGAGAGGGCAGAACTGGAAGACCTGGAGGGAATCCGTTTTATACAGAATTATCAGGATGAATTTTTTGACATCGGTGCTGTAAAAGAAGATGCATTCCAATGGAAGGATATTGATATTTCCGTGCTGACCAACAGTGATTATATTATGGAAAAAATGCTGAAGAACAGTAAGGTGGCAAATATAAGCGGAAGTTACCTGTCAGAAAACAAAGAAGGAACTACACCGGGAATCCCTCTGGATCTTGGAGACAGTAAAGTGATTTTTGGTTTTATACTCCACAAAGGAGAAGCAATGGATGAGAGTGTGGCAGAGCTTGTGGAGTTTTTAAAGAGCAGACTGCCGAAGCATTAATTGCCGAAGCATTAATAAAAATTGCAGTTGACTTTTTAACTTATTTTGCATATACTAATAGTAGCTAAGAAATGAAGTGAAATTTCCATGAAGCGAAACGAAAGCCCTCAGAGTTGCCGCTCTGAGGGCTTTCTTGCTCGTTACGGGGAGCTGTTCCGTTTAGACTGTTGCTGTCTAATGTCCGCTGTCCAGCCATTTGCATATGTAGTAGCTAACTACGCCTGCTATGACAGAGACAAGAAATGAAGTAAAAATTGCTTCCATGAAACTCACCTCCTTCCTGCTGGAGGTTCGACAGCTCTTGTAGTATAACATAGTTTAGAACAAAATGGGATGGTTGTTTTAAATTATTGCTGATATTAAAAAAACCTATTCCAAAAATGACGATAGATATTCAAATTAAGAATAGCTCATAACCCCCCGGGTGGGTTGTGGGCTGTTTTTGCTTTTGTTAAACTGAGTGGAGGCTAATTAGGAGTACAATTTTGAAAAATTATAAAATGGAGATACTCAAATGAAAAAATATGCATTCAGACGACTGCTCCAGCTGATTCCCATTTTGTTTGCGATTACTTTTCTCTCCTATGGCATGATGCGGATTGCGGGAAGTGATGTAGTAACACAAAAAATGGAAAATACAGGACAGATCCTGTCAGAAGATAAGTTAAATGCAGCCAGAGAACAGCTGGGACTGGACAAACCATTTCTGACCCAGTATTTTGTGTGGCTTGGGAAACTGCTTCATGGAGATATGGGAAACAGCTATGTATCCAGTCTTCCGGTTTTTGACACGTTCATATCAAAGCTTCCGGCAACGCTGCTTCTTACAGTGACATCTATTTTGCTGACCATCATCATATCAATCCCTCTGGGGATTCTGTCAGCAGTGAAACAGAATACGATTACGGATTATCTGATCCGTTTATGCAGCTTTATAGGAAACAGTCTTCCTAATTTTTTTGTATCATTGCTGTTGATGTATTTTCTTGCGATCAGGTTGCGGATTTTTCCGGTTATATCCAAAGATGTAAGTTTAAAGAGTGTGGCAATGCCGGCAATCACTCTGGCAATTGCCATGTCGGCCAAGTATCTTCGCCAGGTCCGTGCAACTGTGCTGGATGAACTGAGTAAAGATTATGTGGCAGGAGCGAAAGCAAGAGGAGTAAAGTTTTCTGTCACTCTTTGGAAAAGTATTATGAAGGCTTCGCTGGTAACCATCATTACCTTGCTGATGCTGTCAGTGGGAAATCTGCTGGGAGGAACTGCAATCGTAGAATCAATCTTTATGTGGGATGGAGTTGGAAAGATGGCAGTAGATGCCATCTCCATGCGTGATTATCCTATTATTCAGGCATATGTTATGTGGATGGCGATCATCTATGTTGTAGTAAATCTGCTTACAGATCTGTCATACCGGTTCCTGGATCCGAGAATCCGTCTGGGAGGTGTGAAACAATGAGTGAAAAGCAGAATAAAAATGTGACAGTGCGTGTACAGAAGATTAAGAAAAACCATATAAAACAAAAGCTGGTCTTTTTTCTTATTCTGGCAATAGGGCTTGTGATACTTGCAGTTTTTTCAGAGCATCTCTGTCCATATGACCCTTATGCACAGGATCTGGCAAGTGCACTTCAGCCCCCCAGTCTTCAGCATCCTATGGGAACAGATACATATGGGAGAGATATGCTGTCCAGAGTTATAAGTGGTGCAAGAGCCAGTATTTTTTCGACCTTTATCCTGGTTGCTGTGATTTTTGTGTTAGGAACAGCTGTGGGTGTATGCTGCGGATATTTTGGCGGAGCTGCAGATACTGTTATGATGAGAATCTCAGATATATGTCTTGCTTTCCCTGGGCTTGTATTTGCCATGGCGATTGCAGCTATTCTTGGGGGAGGCATTCAGAATGCTGTTATAGCACTGGCAGTAGTAAGCTGGCCGAAATATTCACGTATTGCCAGAGGGCAGACTCTGGCATTAAAAGAGGAACCCTATATTCATGCTGCCATACTGGCAGGTGACAGCTCAGGTCAGATTATGCTCAGACATATTCTTCCAAATATGCTGGGCCCTGTTCTGGTAACAGCCATGCTTGATATCGGTACCATGATGATGGAACTTGCAGGTCTGTCATTTCTTGGACTGGGAGCACAGATTCCCATGGCTGAATGGGGAAGTATGATGAGCAGCGGACGAAGTATGATCCAAACATATCCATGGGTAGTATTATCACCTGGAATTGCAATTTTTATATCTGTGGCAATTTTCAATCTGTTAGGTGATACAGTTCGTGACTATCTGGATCCTAAGAACAGCCGTTCATGATAAGTAATATGAAAACAAACGAGGAGGAAAGAAAATGAGAACAAAGAAATTTCTGGCAATGGCAATTGCCCTGGGGCTGGCAGTAGGAATGACAGCTATGCCAACACTGGCAGCAGAAAAAAAGACATTGGTATTTGGCGATACCACCTTTAATGCGGAAAATGAGGAGGCAGATATTAATCCTCAGAATACCTATGCAGGATGGGCTTGCATCCGTTATGGAGTAGGGGAAACTCTTTTCCGTTATTCTGATACAATGGAAATAGAGCCATGGATCGCAAAAGAGTATGAAAATATTGACGAGCTGACCTGGAAGATCACACTGAACGACGGAGTTGTGTTTTCCAATGGACGTGCCTGTGACGGAGAAGCAGTAAAGGAAAGCCTGGAGGCTTTGGTTGCCAATCATGAGCGTGCAGCAGGAGATCTTTGCATTGATACTATCGAGGCAGATGGAAATACTGTTACCATAAAGACTACAGAACCGAAGCCTGCACTGATCAATTATCTCAGTGATCCTTATGGATGTATTATTGATATGCAGGCAGGTATCAGTGATGATGGTATAGTGATCGGTACAGGTCCTTATGTGGCAACTGAACTGGTGACAGATGATCATGTTAATCTTATAAAAAACGAAAACTACTGGAATGGAGATGTAAATGTGGATGAGATCACTGTCCGCACAATTTCTGACGGTGATACACTGGCAATGGCTCTTCAGGCAGGGGAGATCAATGCTGCCTATGGTATGGCATATGCAAGCTATCCCTTATTTGAAAATGATGATTTTACATTTACCAGTACAGCTACAAGCCGTGCATTCTATGCATGGATGAACTTTGAAAGCCCTGTAACATCTGACCCTGCAGTGCGCAAAGCAATTGCCATGGGTATTGATAAGGACAGCTTTGTGTCTGTGCTCCTGAAAGGATATGGATATCCTGCAGTCGGTGTTTTCCCGGATACTTTCTCTTTTGGCGGACAGAATCTGACAACAGAGAGCTATGATCCTGATGGGGCAAAGAAGGTTCTGGAGGAAGCTGGATGGGTGGATTCCGATGGTGACGGTATCCGTGAAAAAGACGGACAGAAACTGGAAATCCGCTGGCTTACTTATCCAAGCCGTCAGGAGCTTCCGCTTCTTGCAGAGTCTGCACAGGCGACCTTAAAAGAAATCGGTATGGATGTTCAGGTGAATTGTACCTCTGATAATAATACTATCCGTAAAGATCCTACATTATGGGATGTATATGCAAGTGCCATGGTAACTGCACCTACAGGAGATCCGGAGTATTTCTTCACTTCCTGTACACTGGATGAATCTGCAAGCAATAACGGACATTATCACAGTGATAAACTGGAAGATCTGGAAAAACAGATGAAGCAAGAATTTGATGCAGACAAGCGTTCAGATCTGGCAATCCAGATGCAGCAGACAATCCTGGATGATAATGCCTATGTATTCTGTTCTCACCTGAGAATGAGTATGATCATGCAGTCTAATGTAACAGGACTGACTGCACATCCATGTGATTATTATGAATTGACAGCAGATCTGGATATTAACTAAACTGTAAGAATAAATGAAGAATATTTGAACGATGATATTTCAGGGGCAAAAGATATTTTGCCCATGATTTGGTAAGTATTAACAAGGATGGTTTACAGATGGATAGAAAAATACTGACCTACGATTCCGTAGAGATATCATTTGGCGGAAAAGCGGTGGTTCATGATGTGAGTTTCTCCCTTGAACATGGAGAAATACTTGGTCTTGTGGGGGAATCAGGCAGTGGAAAAAGCACTCTGATCAAAGCTGCAATGGGACTTCTGGGACCGGATGGTCTTGTGACAAGAGGAGATATCCGATATATGAATCAGAATATCCTGGATATACCGGAGAAAGAAAAAAGAAAGATCAGAGGTGCAGGAATTGGAATGATTTTTCAGGATGCAGGTGCCTCTCTGTGTCCGATTCGCACCATCGGAGAGCAGATTTACGAAAGTATGTGTGCACATACAAAGATAACAAGAAGTGAGGCTAAAACCAGGGCAATGGATCTGTTTGACAAACTGAATTTTAAGGATAGCCAGCGCGTGTGGGACAGTTATCCATTTGAACTGTCTGGCGGAATGAATCAGAGAGCAGGTATTGCCATCGCCATGCTTATGAATCCGCCTATCTTATTTGCAGATGAGCCGACCAGTGCTCTGGATGTGTCTGTACAGCGCCAGGTTGTAAGGGAAATGCTTAAGTTAAGAGAGTTGTTTGGAACTGCAATCGTGGTCGTGACACATGATATCGGAGTAGTCCGGGCAATGGCAGATACTGTGTTGGTTTTGAAAAATGGTAAAACAATAGAATATGGCACAGCAGACCGTGTACTGGATCATCCCCAGGATCCCTATACCAGGAAATTGCTGGAGGCTGTACCAAAGCTGCAAAGGAAGGTCAGAGTATGAGCATACTTTTAGAGGCAGAACATTTAACCAAAACATTTACCCAGAGAGGAAAAAATCCTTTGAAAGCGGTAAAGGATGTAAGCTTTACACTAAAAAAAGGAGAAACGCTGGGAATCGTAGGAGAATCCGGCAGCGGGAAAAGTACCATAGCAAAGCTGCTCACCCGGCTGACTGATATCACAGAGGGCACACTGAAATTTGAAGGAAAAGATATTACAAGACTGAAGCAAAGTCAGCTGAAAGAGGTATATGGAGATATACAGATGGTTTTTCAGAATCCGGTGGGTTCTTTTGATCCCAGAAGGACACTGGGTGACGGAATTGGTGAGAGTCTTAGAAACCGTGGAATGAAAAAGGCTGATGTGGAGAAAAGAGTAGCAGAATTGCTTGAGCAGTGCGGCCTTGAGAAGGAATATGCAAAAAGATATCCTCATGAGGTAAGTGGCGGACAGTGTCAGCGGGCTGCGATAGCAAGAGCTCTGGCAGTGGAACCAAAAGTTCTGATCTGTGATGAGGCAACCAGTGCCCTGGATGTAACCATACAGAAACAGATCATGGAGCTTCTGAAAGACCTGAAAGAGAAGAAGGGGCTGTCTTTTATCTTTATCTGCCATAATCTGGCTCTTGTCCAGATGTTCTGCGACAGGGTCCTGGTACTGTATGAGGGAAAAGTAGTGGAAAGCGGAATTCCCGATGATATCATTAATGAACCAAAGGAAGAATATACGCGGAGACTGGTGGATGCGGTACTTTCGTGATGGTGTTCTTAAAATGATTATAAAAAAGGTACTTCCCGGAGATGGAAGTACTTTTTTATGTCATAATTCCGGATCATTTCATGGCAAGGTGAATCCTTTTTCTGTTGTAGACCAGATGAAGATACATGGCATCCTGTGCGCGGAGCGGGTCGTGGGCTGCGATAGCATCTGCAATCTCACGATGAGTTTCGATAGTCTCCTTATGCAGAGTATTTCCGGTGCTTTCCACAAAAAGAGGAATCGAGCTGTTGATTACCGGAATCAGTCTTGGCACCACAACATTCTTACTGCTCAGGGCAATAGCAGCGTGAAATTCAATATCCTTGTGTGTGTGATCCTCATGATTATTCAGTAACACTTCTACTTCATCGCAGAGAGCGGTGATTTTTTTTATGTCTTTTTCTTCTGCATTCGTAGCTGCCATAGCTGCTATGGAAGGCTCCAGAAGGAAACGTACCTCCAGAAGATCATGGATCAGCTTCTGTTTATTTCCGATAAAGGTAAATCCCAGAGGATCCTCTACCATTCCCGGAGAAGAAGCGATATAAGTGCCGGAACCCTGACGTATGGTAACAATGTTTCGTGAAGCAAGCAGCTTCATGGCTTCCCGGACAGAACTTCTTCCTGCATTCAGACGCTCGGAAAGAATTGTTTCATTGGGAAGCTTGTCTCCGGGCTGAAGGTTCTCTTCTAATATAAGTGAAATAATGTCTTCCGAGATTTTCTGGGGAAGACTTTTTTCTTCTGATGAATTCATCATATGATTTACTCCATTTCTAAAAGTGAAATTTCTTAATCTCTATGATAAGGTGTTTTAGAATGAATGTCAAAGTGCTAATATGCACAAAAATAAATACGAAAATTTAGACAAAATTACAGTATTGATTTTTTTAAGAAGAGAATATATTATAAATACATCAGATGAATTGAAAGGCAAAAAACGAAAAAACAAGTAAATTCAGAAGAAAAACAGAAAATAGGTCAGATGTATTGGAGAGAAAGTAGAAAAACATCAGATGAATCAAGGAGGTAAAAGGAAAAAATGGAAGAAACAACTTTTGCGGCAGATCCCATGAGATTAATGATTGCAGCAGCAGTAGGAATCATCGTATTACTGGTACTGATCATCAAGTTCAAACTTCATCCGGTTCTGTCAATGATGATTTCAGCTATTATCATCGGAGCAGGTGCAGGAATGCCCCTTACCATGATTTCCGACACGGTAGAAAAGGGTGTTGGAAAAACACTTCAGGGTATTGCACTTCTGGTAGGTCTTGGCTCCATGTTTGGAGGAATCCTGGAAGTAAGCGGTGGCGCACAGAGGATTGCAGAGACACTGATCCATAAATTCGGTCAGAAAAAAGCAGGATGGGCATTGGGACTTACAGGACTGGTAATCGGAACCACAGTGTTCTTTGAAGCAGGAGTTGTGGTACTGATCCCGTTGGCATTCAGTGTTGCGAAGCAGACAAAAAAATCAACTCTGTACTATGCAATCCCCCTTCTGTCAGGTCTTGCCAGTGGTTACGCTTTTGTACCGCCATCAGCCGGATCTGTACTGGTGGCAAACGCACTGGGCGTAAACCTGGGAACCATGATCATGGTCGGAATTCCTACAGCATTGATCTGTATGCTGGTTTCCGGTATTATCTGGGGCGGATTTATCGGAAATAGGATTTTTACAGAGCTTCCTGCCAATGTAGGTGAGATCAAAGATGACGGAAAAGAACTGCCATCCTTTGGACTGGTGCTTGGTGTGATCCTCATACCTCTTGTTTTGATCCTTCTCAGTACCTTATCAAAATATATGCCCCTTCCGGCAGGCGTACAGGATGTATTGGGATTCCTTGGAAAACCATTCCTGGCACTGACAATTGCAACTCTGGCTGCAATGTATTTCCTGGGAATCCGCAGAGGCTTCTCAGGTGCACAGTTAAAGAAAATCCTGGATCACTCCCTCAGACCTGTAGGTATGATTCTTCTGGTTATTGCCAGTGGCGGTGTGATCCGTTGGATGCTGCAGGATTCCGGACTTGGAAATATTATCGGACCTGCTCTTGAGAAAAGCGGACTTCCGCTGATCCTGATTGCATTTTTCATTGCTATTCTTGTCAGAGCTTCAGTGGGAAGCTCCATTGTGGCAATGACAATGGCATCCGGAATTATGGCAACCATGCCTGCAGTTATGGATACCAGTATGCTCTACAGAGCAGCAATGTGCTGCGCTATCTGTGGAGGTGCTACAGCTCTGAGCCATGTAAATGATGCAGGATTCTGGCTGGTAGGAACCTTCCTTGAGATCGACGAGAAAACAACACTGAAATCCTGGACAATTATGGAGACACTGATCGGTGTCACAGCACTTATTGTAAGCCTGGTTATTTCGATTTTTGCATAGGAGGCAGAGAGAATGGTAAAGATACCGGTTTATTTAAGAGATATGTATGACGCGAAACATCTGGTACAGATTGCAGAGAGCTGCAGAGGTGACGTAGATCTGCTCTGTGGCAGATATGTGGTAGATGCCAAGTCCATGCTTGGGGTATTCAGTCTGCCCACTTTCGAGCAGGTGGAAATAAGTGTAGGAGAAGAAGAAGCAGAATTTGCCAGAGAAAAGCTGGAAAGCCTGAATCTGATTCGAAAATAAATGATATCAGAGTCAAAATACCTTTTGATTCTAACAGTACAAATTTACAGGAGGAAAAAATCATGCAGTTAAAAAGTCAGGAAATGAGAAAGCTTGCACCGGAGCTTGATCCGTTGCGTATTGGTACAGGATGGAAGAAAGAAGACCTGGGAAAAGTACAGGTTATGGTAGAGAGTACATACGGAGACAGCCATCCAGGAAGTGGACATCTGAACATTCTTGTGGAAGAGGTCCGCAAGGGAATTGCTGAGGAAGGCGGATTTGGTGCCCGTTATCACTGCACAGATATCTGTGACGGAGAAAGCCAGGGTACAGATGGAATTAACTACAGTCTTGCCAGCCGTGAAATGATCGCAAACATGATTGAAATTCATGCAAATGCAACACCATTTGATGCAGGAGTTTATCTCTCTAGCTGTGATAAGGGTGTACCCGGAAATCTGATGGGACTTGCAAGAGTTAATATTCCGTCTGTATTTGTACCGGGCGGAACTATGAATGCAGGACCGGAAATGCTGACTCTGGAACAGCTTGGAATGTACAGCGCCAAATTTGAACGTGGCGAAATTGACGAAGAGAAGCTTGACTGGGCAAAATGTAATGCCTGCCCAAGCTGTGGTGCATGTTCCTTTATCGGAACAGCATCTACAATGCAGATCATGGCAGAAGCACTGGGACTTGCACTTCCGGGTACAGCACTGATGCCATCCACAAGTCCGGATCTTCTGGCTTTTGCAAGAGAAGCGGGAAGACAGGCTGTAAGAATCGCACAGATGGAAAATATGCGTCCTTCTGATATTGTAACAATGGACAGCTTTGAGAATGCAATCCTTGTACATGCAGCAATTTCCGGAAGCACAAACTGTCTGCTTCATCTTCCTGCAATTGCTCATGAATTTGGCATTGAGATTACAGGAGACACCTTCGACAGACTTCACAGAAATGCAAGATATCTTCTGGATGTTCGTCCTGCAGGACGCTGGCCTGCAGAATGCTTCTATTATGCAGGTGGTGTACCGGCAATCATGGAAGAAATCAAAGAGCATCTCCATCTGGATGTTATGACAGTTACAGGCAAGACTCTGGGTGAAAACCTTGAAGAACTGAAGAACAACGGATTTTATGAGAAATGTGAGAAGTGGCTTCAGGAATTTAACAAACGATACAATGTAAATCTTACAAAAGAAGATATTATCCGTCCATATGATAAAGCAATCGGAACAGATGGAAGTATTGCAATCCTTCGTGGAAATCTGGCACCGGAAGGCGCAGTAATCAAACATACTGCATGCCCGAAAGAAATGTTTAAATCCGTTCTTCGCGCAAGACCTTTTGACAGCGAGGAAGAATGCCTGGATGCAGTACTGAAACATAAGGTTCAGAAAGGTGATGCTGTATTTATCCGTTACGAGGGACCGAAAGGAAGCGGAATGCCGGAAATGTTCTATACTTCCGAAGCAATCAGCAGTGATAAAGAACTTGGAAAGAGCATTGCCCTGATCACTGACGGCCGTTTTTCCGGTGCATCTACAGGTCCGGTTATCGGACATTGCAGCCCGGAGGCTGTTGACGGAGGCCCTATCGCACTGGTAGAAGAAGGCGACCTGATCGAAATCGATGTTATGGAAAGAAAATTAAATATCATCGGAATCGCAGGAGAGCGTAAGTCCATGGAAGAAATCGATGAGATTCTTGCAGAAAGACGTAAAAACTGGAAACCAAGAGAAGCAAAATACAAAAAAGGTGTGCTGCGTCTTTTCAGCCAGCATGCAGCCAGCCCTATGAAGGGAGCTTATCTGGAGTATTGATTATGAAGCATAAATTTATTACCATCGGCGAGATCATGCTGCGTCTGACACCGCCGGATTATGAAAAAATCAGAACAGCTACAACCTTTGAAGCAAGATATGGGGGAAGTGAGGCCAATGTGGCCCTTTCCCTTGCAAATCTTGGAATTGATGCCTCATTTTTCACAGTTGTGCCGGATAACAGTCTGGGCAAAAGTGCTGTTCGTATGATGCGAAGCAATGATGTAAACTGTGACAGCATTGTTTATTCTACAGAAGAAGAGACTCCTACTCATCGTCTGGGAACTTATTATCTGGAAACCGGATATGGAATCCGCCCAAGCAAGGTGGTTTATGACAGAAAGCACAGTGCGTTTTCTGAGTATGATTTCAGTAAGACAGATGTGAAAAAACTGCTGGAAGGTTATACATGGCTTCATTTAAGCGGTATCACTCCTGCTCTTGGAAAAAGCTGCAGGGAACTGATTCTGACCTGCCTGAAAACTGCAAAGGAAATGGGTATGAGAGTAAGCTTTGACGGAAACTTCAGAAGCACCTTATGGAGCTGGGAAGAAGCCAGAGATTTCTGTACACTCTGTCTGCCATATGTGGATGTTCTTTTTGGAATAGAACCTTATCATATCTGGAAAAATGAAGAGGATCATGGAGCCGGAGATGTGAAGGACGGTGTTCCTTTCCAACCCAACTGTGAAGAACAGAAAAAAGTATTTGAAGCCTTTGTGGAGAGATATCCAAATATCAAATGCATTGCGAGACATGTGAGATTTGCACACAGCTGCAGTGAAAACAGTCTTTCTGCTTATCTGTGGAAAGATGGAGAAATCTATGAAAGCAGACGTCTGACTTTCCACATTCTGGACAGAGTGGGAGGGGGAGATGCATTTGTAAGCGGAATCATCTACGCACTGATGAATGATTACACACCTGAGGATACAGTAAACTTCGGTGTTGCTGCAAGTGCAGTAAAACATACGATCCATGGAGACGGAAATATTACAGATGACGTTTCCCTGATCAGACATGTAATGGAAATGAATTTTGATATTAAGAGATAAAACATCAGGATTTATGGATGATATTCGATAAAACATTATGAAAGGTGAGAAAATTCGAATGAAAGATTTAGCAGAAAGATTTCATGAAGTGGGAGTTGTCCCTGTAGTAGTTCTGGAAGATGCAAAGGATGCAGTGCCGCTTGCTCAGGCGCTTGTAGAAGGAGGACTTCCATGTGCGGAAGTTACTTTCCGTACAGCGGCAGCAGAAGAGTCCATCCGTCTGATGGCAGAAAAGTTCCCGGAAATGCTGGTTGGAGCAGGAACTGTACTTACCACAGAGCAGGTAGATGCAGCTGTGAAAGCAGGTGCAAAGTTTATTGTAAGCCCTGGCTTTGATCCGGAGATTGTAGACTATTGCCTGAAAAAAGAGATTCCTGTTTTACCGGGATGCATTTCCCCTTCTGAAGTAGCACAGGCAGTGAAACGCGGCCTGAAAACTGTAAAATTCTTCCCTGCAGAACAGGCAGGAGGAGTTGCCATGATCAAAGCCATGGCAGCACCTTACACAGGAATTAAATTTATGCCTACGGGTGGAATTAATGCAAAGAATCTGGAGGATTATCTCTCCTTTGACAAGATCATATGCTGTGGCGGAAGCTGGATGGTAAAAGGAGATCTTGTAAAAGCAGGTGCATTTGACAAAATTAAAGAGCTGACAGCAGAAGCCAGAAATCTGGTTGAATCTATCCGAAAATAATCGGTGCTGTTACACATATTCACAGACAGGGACAGGAGTTATTTATGATCTCCTGTCCCTTCGCTATATTTCGGTTATAAGCAAGTAGCGAAGCGGATTATGAATATCTGCTTGACCAGATGTACGAAAAATGAAATGGTTTTATAGTATAAAAAAAGCACTTCCTGCGGATAGAAGTACTTTTTCTAATGAGTTTTTTGATGCGCATTGCGCGGAGGTCTGTGCACCTTTATTTGTTGTCTGACACAAATCTTTGTGCGGATACATGAATCATTAAGTATCTCGCTGACTGATATTTAATGATCTCTGCATTGATTATATTTTAACAAAATTATGGGAAAGAACAAGCCTCCCAGGGGGATTTCAAACCATGAAAAAAGTAGTATGAACTATGCAATATATGAATAGGTAAATATCCCCCAGGGGTGTTTGACAATTGTTTACGATCTGAATTTTACTTAGTTACTGTAGCCAGAAGTGCTTTAATATCTTCCATATCATCAGCAAAATAAATTCCCTGCTGACGATTTTCTGAGGACAGCCCCATCTTGATCATATGGTCAAGAAGCTGTTTCAGGCTGTCATAATATCCATTCAGATTATACAGAATACAGGGGGCATCCAGGTGTTTGAGGGAAACCATGGACATAACTTCTGTGATTTCCTCCAGAGTACCGGTGCCTCCTGGAAATGCAATAAATGCATCACCAAGTTCAATCATTTTTGCTTTTCTTTCAGCCATATCTTTTGTGACGATCAGTTTTGTGATCTCATCATACTGCAGTTCAGAATCTATAAAAAACTGTGGTTCCACGCCTGTTACTTTTCCTCCGGCATTCAGCACACTTTCTGCTATCTGTCCCATAAGACCGGACTTTGAACCTCCATATACCAGAGAATTTCCGCTTTCTCCAATCCATGTACCAAGTTCCCGGACAGCATTTCCAAGTGCCGGATCATTCCCCTCCAAAGCTCCAAGATAAACAGTAATATTCATTGTAATTTCCTTTCTTTTTTCATGTACAGGTAATTGTTTTATATAACTGCCTCAAATAACATTACCATCAGCGGCATTGTAATAATTGAGAACAGTGTAGTCATGACATTGATGGCACTGGCATAGCGTGAATCATTTCCGTATACCTGGCACATCTGGGTTATTGTGGAAGCAGACGGTGTGATGATCGCCAGAAAGACAATAAGCATAATTTTATTTCCGTCTGCAGAGAACATAGCCAGATGGCTGATCTTAATCATTATAAGTGCAAGCAAAGGCACTGCAATCAGACGAAGAAATGATACAAAATATACTCTTTTGTCAGCAAAAATCTGTTTCAGATTCATTCCTGCAAACAGCATACCGGTTACGATCATACTGGCCGGTCCTATCATGCTGCCCACTGAGCCAAGAGTATTATTGATGATCTCCGGCAAATGGATTTTTGCGAAAAAAAGTACAACACCGATGAAAATAGAAATCATGTTAATATTTAACACAATCTTTTTCCAGTCGTAGGAAGATTCCCGGCTGATAATCTTTTTGCAGTGTGTCCACAGAAAGATAAGCTGCACACTCATAAAAACACATCCATATAAAACCCAGTCCTGTCCAAGAATAAAGGTCACAATGGGTACGATCAAATTTCCTGAATTAGAATAATAAACAGAAGCAATTTCTACTTCATTCAGATGTAAAAGCTTTCCGGCTATGGAGATAATGATCAGGAGAAGAACCTGGGTCATGACAGATGCAGCCAGAGCAAGCAGCAATCCCTTTACAGTATCCATCGTGTAATCTACCTGAAAAGCATTGATGATTACACAGGGAATGATTAGATAGAGAATGATTTTGGATAAAACCTTGCTGTCTTCATCTTTTACAAGCCCAACTTTCACGATCAAATATCCCATGAAGATCATAAGAAACAATTGAATAATCTGTTCCATGAGCAGTATGCTGATATTCATAAATATCCACCTCGTATTCTTAAAAATGTCCGTCATCGGGAATATTGTATTTACCCGATTTCTGATGTCGGAACTCATTATAGAACTTTCCCGGTTGCGGTTCAATAGTAATGTGCGAACAGAAACATTTGCTGACAATATTTTACAGGAAGCAAACCACAGATTTAAGAAAGTGTTTCAGATTATATTATCAGACAGTTTTTCAGCGGAAATCTTACAGAACAGCATTCATAGTATACGTCAGGCTTATTGTTTATCAATAACGGCATCCGGAGAATTAAAGGATTACGAAGCAGATCTTAGCTGATTCTTTCTGGACATTCTGATAGTATTATGTCATACTTAAATATGCAGAGGATTGCGGGAGCTGCTTTGTAGCGGAGCAATTCGTGGATAACATCATATGTATTAATTAAAATGAACAGGAGACATCAGCACAATGTTAGATGAAAGGATATATGAGAGTTATATAGGAATCCTGAAGGAAGAAATGGTTCCTGCAATGGGGTGTACAGAACCGATCGCACTGGCATATGGAGCAGCCAGAGCACGAGAAGTTTTGGGAAAAGAACCGGAACATATCACTGCAAAATGCAGTGGAAACATTATAAAAAATGTCCGTTGTGTTATCATTCCAAACTCCGGCGGATTGACTGGAATTGAAGCAGGTGTAGTTCTCGGTGCAGTAGCCGGAAACGCATCCCTGAACATGGAAGTTCTTTCGAATGTAAATGAATTTGAAAGAAAGAGATGTCGTGAACTTTTGGATAAAAAGATATGCAAAGTAGAACTTCTGGACTCCCCGGTAGTCCTGCACTTTATCATAGAAATGCAGGCAGGGGATGACACAGTAAGTCTGGAGATCAAATACGATCATATAAATGTAACAAAGATCGTAAAGAACCAGGAAGTCCTGCTGGATTCAGATCATAAATCCGGTGAAACTCCGGCTGCAGCAGACAGAACTCTGCTCAATCTGGAAGACATTAAAACATTTGCAGATACTGTAGAAATTGATGATGTCAAAGAAATTATAGAAAATCAGATCCGCAGCAATATGGCAATCGCTCATGAAGGAATGACTGGTAAATACGGTCTTGGAATCGGCCGGATAATACGCGAAACCTATTCCAATGATATGCTTACCAAAATGCGCAGCCTCACAGCCGCAGCTTCCGAAGCCAGAATGGGCGGATGCGATATGCCGGTAGTCATCAACTCAGGCAGTGGAAACCAGGGGATTGCCTGTTCCGTACCACTGATCGTGTATGCCAGAGAAATGGAACTTCCGGACTATGTACTTTACCGCGCACTGGTATTTTCTAATCTCTTAACTGTATACCAGAAACAGTATATCGGTAAACTTTCCGCATTTTGCGGTGCGGTATCCGCATCCTGTGCAGCCGGTGCGGGGATTACCTACATGGGAGGTGGCGAACTTTCAGTGATCAAGAAGACCATAGAGAATACTCTTGCCAATATTCCGGGAATCATCTGTGATGGAGCGAAAATATCCTGTGCAGCGAAAATCGCCGCCAGCCTTGATGCTGCATTCCTGGCACATCACCTTGCTATGAACGGTCAGTCCTATGCGCCATATACCGGAATCCTCAAGGAAGAAGCCGGCGAAACCATCAGCTGTGTAGGACAGATCGGCAAAGAAGGAATGAAAGAAACAGACAAAGAAATTCTGCGGATTATGTTAGAGCGTGTTTGATTTTATGACAAAGTAAAAAAGAACGGTATATTCTCCTGCTGAAAAAAAGACATAATTGCACTGGTTTTGTGATAAGACAAGAAAAAATAATGACTATAAATTTCAATTCGTCTATTATGTTCATCTGAAAATAGGAATATAAATGACCTGAAACGAAAAAAGTATAATTACGGTCATCTTAAGAAACCGATGAAAATGACCTGAAACGAAAAAAGTACAATTACAGTCATGTATAGAAGAGAATATGAATGACTTAAAACAAGAAAAGCAGAATTACGGTCATCTTAAAATGAAATTATGAATGACTTGGAATAAAGAAAGTGAAGAATAGAGTCAATATAAAGAGATTTTTTGTTTGACTGAGTTTGCTGAAAATAAAATTGAAGTCAAGGAACTTGAGAAAGTAAAAAATTTTTACGAGGTAAGCAGATAGATATGACTATATATGAGTATGGAAATCCAGATGCGGATACTGTTTTGATTCAGTTGACTGGTGATCATGAATTATCTGTTCTTAAGAATGAGGTTGAAGAAATCCGAAAACGGACTTCAACAGATTTCAGACTCATTGCTGCAAAAGTTGATGACTGGAATTATGAGTTGTCTCCATGGAAAGCACCGGCAGTGTTCGGAAATGAAGACTTTGGTGATGGTGCTGTCAGGACACTGGAGCAGATTCTGACATTATGCACAGACAAAAGCAGGACATATTATATCGGGGGATATTCTCTTGCGGGGCTGTTCTCGTTATGGGCAGCATATCAGACAGATGTATTTTCCGGCATTGCAGCTGCTTCACCGTCTGTCTGGTTTCCGGGATTTATTGAGTATATGAAGGAACATGAAATTAAAAGTGAGACAGTTTATCTAAGTCTTGGTGACAGAGAAGAAAAAACGAGAAATTCGGTGATGTCACAGGTTGGAAACTGTATCCGGATGGGATATGGGTGGCTCATAGAGCATGGGATCAATTGTAACCTGGAATGGAATCAGGGCAATCATTTTAGAGAACCGGATATAAGAATTGCGAAAGCATTTGCCTGGGTAATGGAGGGGAAATAATATGTGGATATTATTTGCATTTGGTTCTGCTCTGTTTGCAGGCTTGACAGCCATATTAGCAAAATGCGGAATCAGAAACACAGATTCTAATGTTGCGACAGCATTAAGAACCGGTGTAGTGTTAGTCTTTTCATGGCTTATGGTATTTGTAGTTGGGGCACAAAGTGGAATTAGAGATATTTCAGCAAAAGTCCTGATCTTTCTGATTTTGTCAGGACTGTCAACGGGGATATCCTGGCTATGCTATTTCAAAGCACTGCAGATTGGAGATATCAATAAAGTAACACCAATTGATAAATCGAGTACAGTGATAACGATGCTGCTGGCTTTTATTTTTCTCAGGGAAGAAATAACGTGGCTGAAATTTGTTTCAATGATTCTTATCGGTATCGGTACTTATCTGATGATACAGAAAAAGGAAACAAAGGAGAAGGCAGAAGATAAGAAGTGGCTGCTTTATGCAGTCGGTTCCGCTGTTTTTGCCAGTCTTACCTCTATTTTGGGAAAGATTGGAATTCAGGATGTCAATTCAAATCTTGGAACTGCGATCAGGACTGCTGTTGTATTGGTGATGGCGTGGATTGTAGTATTTGTGACCGGAAAGCAGAATACGGTTAATAACATTGACAGAAAAAGCTGGCTGTTCCTTATTCTTTCCGGATTTGCAACAGGCGGTTCCTGGCTATGTTATTACAGAGCACTTCAGACAGGTCCGGCCAGTGTGATAGTTCCCATTGATAAACTGAGTATTCTTGTGACCGTTGCATTCTCATATATTGTATTCCATGAAAAACTGTCATTGAAATCAGGAACAGGACTGCTGCTTATTGTTGTTGGAACGTTAGCTTTGCTGATATAACTATTATAAAAAAGAAAAACTATCTGGAAAAGTATAATTGCGGAAACTGGCTTTTTCAGGTAGCAGAGGGATATTCAGATGGTATTTCAGATGCCAATGGAATCCTTTGATCCGCGCTGTACGCTCGGAGACGGAATTGGAGAAAGTCTGAGAAATATGGGGATAAGCTGCACCGAAACCCGGAGAAAAGTGGAAGAACTTCTGGAAAGATACGGCCTGGAAAAAGAATACGCAGACCGTTATCCCCAAATTGTATATTTATCCTGTGTCTGAAGTATATCAGACAGGACAGCAGATAGAGCAGAAATGTCTGAAGCGATTTTATTCGTGAAAGACATTTCTGCTTTTTGATTTCTTACTCAAAATGCCGTAAAATTTTGTGTTTCTAAAAATAAAGAAAGTGTCAAAAAGCACTAACAATTATTCAGAAATCTGTGATACAATGGAAAGTACGAAATATAGAAAATATCTGATATTATCCGTTTGACTGTTGGATATATCTCAGAATACAGATATATTGGATAAGGGAGAGACTATGAAAATAGAAAAAAAACTATGGATTATTCTGTTTGCATTTGGGATATTCGCCATTTGTTTTTCAGGTTGGATTTTCAGACAGAGTACGGCCAGAGAAAAATTGTTCTGGGATAATACGATCCGGTGCGAAACAAAAGAACTGAAAGAGGGAGAAATCAAATCAGAGAATATTGCCCTGCCCGAAGACTTCGATGTTCCCAAATCTATCTTATTTAAAACCACCCACACCATTGCAGAAGTTTGGCTGGATGGAGAAAAAATATATGAATATGGAAATGAAGCGGATGCTCCGGGTTTTATGAAGACACCTGGAAGCTGCTGGCATATTGTGGATATTCCCGGAGACAGTTCAGGTAAAAACCTGGAGGTCAGAATTATTCCGGTATATGAGGGCTATTATGGAAATGAAGTCAGCCTTGTATACGGAACACGAGGCGATTGTATTCTGAAAATCTTAACGGACTGTCTTGGAATTCTGGTGATCAGCTGTGGAATCCTGTTTGCCGCTGTTATCTGCATACTTCTCTATTGTGGTGCAGCGCGAAGAAAAAGAAGCGACAAGACAGAAGCGAAAATTGAGATTTTTTTAAATCTTGGATTTTTTTCATTGCTGGTCGCAGTATGGACACTGGTACAATGTGGTTTTCTGCAGTTTTTGATCCCGGATGGAAGAACCTTATATTTTGTGGAGTATTTTTCACTCTTTCTTTTTCCGGTGCCATTTAATTTCCTGTTATATGATATCTGCAAAAGCAGGTACCACAAAGGTGCATTGATTTTTTCCATCCTCTATCTTACAAATATGGCAGTCGATGTTTTGCTTCAGTGTACAGGAATTATTGATATGTCCCGGTTACTTTCTGTAATTCATGTTATTATGGTTGCAAATGTGGTTTACACAGTTGTGATCATTCTTTACGAAGCCGGAAAAAAAGAAAATGATGTAGCCCAAAAATTCCGGTATCCTATGTGCGTGGTCATGGGATTTGGAATGGCGGAAATGATTTTTTATTATTTAAGAAGATTTGAACAGATATCCATTTTGCTTTCCATGGGAACTATGCTGTTTATTATTATGCTGATCTGGATACAGGTTTCTCAATATTACGATCAATATATCCAGAAGCAAAAGGTGATTTATCTGCAGAAAATAGCCAATATGGATATGCTCACAGAGGCCATGAACCGAAATGCTTACGAGGATATGGTGAAATATCTGGATGAAGGTGAAATTAAACTGAGTACCACAGGTGTGGTGGTTTTTGATCTGGATGATCTGAAAGTGATAAATGATAATTTTGGACATGAAAAGGGAGATGAGGCGCTGAAGCTGTGTTATCAGTGTATCAGTCAGGCATTTCAGAATGTGAAGAACTGTTTCAGAATCGGTGGTGATGAGTTTGCGTATGTATATCACAGTGACGAGAAAGATATGATTCCGGAACGGCTGAAGACCCTGGAGCTGCTTCTGAAAAAAACAGCGAAAACACACAAGCTGGATTATCCGCTTAGTATATCAGCAGGATACGCTTATTATCAGCCTGATATAGATTTTGATTTTAAAGATATTGTAAGGCGAAGCGATACCATGCTGTACCGTCAGAAGCGCAGGAAGAAGATTGCGCGGTCAACTGATCCGGGTCACTTGCTTTCCCGTATGGAAAAGCATTCCACAGAGGAAATTACAGATGAAGTGATCCTGCAGGAGAAGAAATATCAGAGCATGCCCTTGGATGAGCTTTGCAGCGTGATCGATCTTCTGAGTCCGACCACAGATAATTACCCGTATGTGGTTGATTTCCGGACAGATTTTTATTACATAGCAAACCAGGCTCTTGACCGTTTCTGTATTCCGAAAAATAGTTTTCATAATGTGATTTCAAACCATAAAGAATTTGTATATGAACCTGATTATGAAAAAATGAAGGAGGAATTTGATAATCTTCTTAAAACAGACCGCTGTACACATAGCATGGAATATCGATGGCTGGATCTGAAAAAAGTGCCGGTCTGGATTCATTGCAAAGGATATCTGGTGCGGGATGATAATATGAAACCTCTTTATATGATTGGTTGTATCAATGAGATTGGAGAAAGACAGAAGGCAGATAATGTAAGCGGGTTATTAGGAGAGACAGGATTCCGGGAGTATATGGACCAACAGGACACTCCTCTGGAAACAGGATATCTGCTTCGGATTGGAATTGATCATTTTAAGGAAATAAATGATAACTTCGGACAGGAGTACGGTGACTTTGTGCTTAGGAAAACGGCTGATTGTATTTCCGGATGCCTGTCAGAAGGACAGAAAGTGTACAAGCTTGTGGCAGATGAATTTCTGATTCTGGATGTTTCTTCTGACCAGGTGAGGGATGCAGATAAACTTTATGATAAAGTGAGAGCTGCAACAGACAGATTTATTGAATCTAACGAGTTTAAGGTCATGTATACGGTTTCAGGAGGAATTGTGTCATTTGCGGCATTAGAGGGAAATCAGTATTCAGAAGCCCTGAAGCTGACGGATTTTGCTTTGAATGAGGCAAAGACGCTGGGAAGAAACCGCTGTTATATATTTGACGGAGAAACTTACAGGAAATTTCTTCGGAAGAGGGAGATTACCCAGGAACTGCGGGAGGCTGTGCTCAATGGCTGCCAGGGTTTTACGGCTTTTTATCAGCCTGTATTTGACGAAGATAAAAAAGTACCTTATGGAGCAGAAGCTTTAATGCGTTTTACTTCTGAAAAACTCGGGATGATTTCACCGGCAGAGTTTATTCCGATTCTGGAAGAAACCGGTCTTATTATTCCGGCTGGCCGCTGGATGATGAGAGAAGCTATGGGAAAATGCAGCGAGATCCGGAAAGTACTTCCAGGTTTTAGAGTGAGTATTAATATTTCCCAGGTTCAGGCATCCAAGTCCGATGTGATCCAGGATATCAGTGCAGAAACGAAAAGAGCAGGACTGCCGCTGGAAGCGTTGATCGTGGAATTGACAGAGAGTGACCTTCTGGAACAAAATATCAATGAGAAGCATTTTCTCACAGAACTGAGGCGGATGGGAATCAGTCTTGCATTGGATGACTTTGGAACCGGATATTCGAACTTCCATTATCTCAGCGAGCTGAAACCGGAGATCATTAAGATTGACCGCTCTTTCACTGTGAAAGCAGTTGCAGATGAACAGGAATATTATCTGCTGAATCAGTTCTGCACCATGATCCATAATCTGGATATGAGGATTTGCATTGAAGGCGTGGAAAATGAGCAGGAATGGGCCATGATCCGAAAACTGTACCCGGAATTCACACAGGGATATTTCTGGGGGAAGCCTTGTGAGTATGAAGAATTTATGAGAAAATTTACAGAAAGCAGATTATGAGAAAGCTGGCGTGAATATTTCGGGCTACACTGAGGCTTTTTCATTTGTACAACAGGACTCGCAGACAAGCAAGTGGTGTAGTTATTTCAAACACATTCTGACAGGTAAGAAGAGGAGAAAATCAGATGAAGAAAAAATTTTTCAGGTTGTCAGCAGCAGGATTGCTTTTTTTTTCAGGGATTATGGAGATTGGCTGGCGTTTTTTTAACATGGTGGTCTGCTGCAAAAGAGGGGGAAGGAAAAAGGAAAGAAAGAAATGGTTTGAATTATCTCATATACGGGATAATCATCCCAGAAACGGATACGAAAAGGAATATGATGAGAGCAGGGCATGGTGCGAGACTCAGAAGATGCAGGACTGTTATATCCAAAGCGTGGATGGATTAAAACTCCACGGATTCTATCTGCCGGCAGAGCATGCAAAGCGGTTTGTTATCTTAAGCCATGGTTACAGGGGCAGCAGATTTGGTTCCCTGTCATTTATGGCAAAATATCTCCATGAGCATCAATGTAATCTTCTGTTTATGGAACAGCGATGCTGTGGAGAAAGTGAAGGAAAATATATTACCTTTGGAGCAAAGGAAAAATGGGATGTGCAGCGTTGGGCAATTTATGTGTCCGAGAGAAATAAGGAGAAGCTTCCAATCTATCTGTATGGACAGTCTATGGGAGCAGCCGCTGTACTGATGGCATCCGGATACAGGCTTCCGTCAGAGGTGAAAGGGCTGATCGCAGACTGTGGTTTTCAGTCTATGGAAAGACAGATGCGGGATATGGCTGACAACTGGTTTCATTTGCATTATATTCCTTTGCTTTTGAAGGAAATGAACTGTCTGTGCCATTTTGTGGCAGGATTTCGTATGAAAGATGCAGATACCACAGAAGCTATGAAAAGGAATACAAGACCTGTCCTTTTCTTTCATGGAGAGAAGGATACTTATGTGTACCCGAACAATTCATTCCAGAACTATATGCTGTGCAAAGCACCAAAGGAACTGGTCATTGTACAGGGAGCAAGACATCTGTGCAGTGCCTATGCAGATCCGGAACTGTATCAGCGTACAGTGATGGAGTTTTTTGAGAAATATGATGGCAGTAATTCTGAAAAATAATGTGACTGTTTTCAACCGCCAAAGGCGATTATGAATGATAACAATCCCTGACCGGGACTTATCAGATGCGTTTTGTTAAATGCATGATAAGTCTCGGTCAATTTTATGTAAAGTGTTCATTAAGTGCTGAGGGTACTGGCATTTGGGAAAAATCTGTGCTATTTTTGTCACGTAATAAAAAAGTAATGTTGTAGCTGCCAGTACATTATTTTTAAAATAACTGTGGGCTACTGAACAAGTATGTAATGTTTTTGTACCCGGGAAAAGAGAAAAAACGGGTGATGGAGGTTAAATAAAGTATGACAAACTACTATCCTTTAACAGCAGCACAGAAAATGCACCATAACTGGATCATGGATTACGGTACACAGCAGGTATCCGGTGTCAGTGTTGTGGCGTCTGTACAGGCTGAACTGGATTTTGGATTATTAAAAAAATGTATTCAGATGGAGACAGAACGTTCCGGATGCACCAGAATCCGTTTTACGAAGCCTGATAAAGACGGAAATGTACAGCAATACCTTGTAAAACAGGATCCAAGAGATATCGGATTCAAGGATCTGTCAGGAATGGGAAGCCTTGCAAAAGCAGACGAGCTGATGCAGCAGTGGGCATACGAAACCTTTGACGGTGATGACATTCCCATGTGCGAGTTTACTATGCTGAAGCTGCCGGAAGGATATAATGGTTTCTTTGTACATATGGATCACAGACTGATCGATTCCTGTGGTCTGGTAGTAATGATCGGTGATCTGTTTCAGTTATATACTTATTATAAATATGGAACAGCCTATCCGCAGGAACTGGCAGACTTTGAGACAGTACTGAAAAAAGACCTTGCAAAAGCAGGCAACGAGAAACGTTTTGCAAAAGATAAGAAATTCTGGGATGATCAGCTGGATGCACTGGGCGAACCTCTGTATTCTGATATTCAGGGACCGTCCGTACTGGAGGAAGCAAGAAAACGTCATGGAAATCCAAAACTTCGTTCTTCTGACATTGAGATGAAGGATCTGTTTGTGGCAGTTAAGGATTATTATCTGGAGCCGGGACCAACTAAAAATCTGATCGATTTCTGTATGAACCATCAGCTGTCTATGACAAACCTTCTTCTGCTTGGCATCCGTACCTATCTGTCAAAGGTAAATAACGGACAGGAAGATATCACTATCCAGAACTTTATATCCAGACGTTCTACTCATGATGAATGGACTTCAGGAGGAAGCAGAACTATCATGTTCCCATGCAGAACAGTGATCACACCGGAGACAGATTTCCTTTCTGCTGCTTATGAGATCCAGAATATGCAGAATCGTATCTACATGCACAGCAATTACGATCCGGCATTTATTATGGATGAGATGAGAAAGAGATACAATACACCGGAGCATACAGGATATGAGAGTTGTTATCTGACTTACCAGCCAATGACTGTGAAGGTAGAGAATGAAATGCTTGGAACTATCCGTCAGCATGCAAAATGGTTTGCAAACGGTGCAGCTACCAAGAAGATGTATCTGACTGTATCCCATACAGAAGATGGAGGTATGAACTTCTCCTATCATTACCAGACTGCTCATCTGGAGGAACATGATATGGAACTGCTCTATTATTATATGATGCGTATTCTTTTCAAGGGAATCGCAGAGCCGGATATGAGCATCGGCGAAATTATGGAACTGGTTTAACTAAATCAATATCAGGAGGAAATGCAATGAATCAGGAAATGGAATTTAAAAATATCGTAGCACAGTATAGCAAGGTAGCATCGGAAGAAATGAATAATGAAATGAGATTCCGCGAGGATCTGGGTTTCAGTTCTCTGGATTTTATGTCCTTTTTAGGTGAGCTTGAGGATACCTTTGATCTTGAACTTGACGAGAGCGAAGTGCTGAAGATCACAACTCTTGGCGAAGCCTTAAATCTGCTGGAAGAACTTCAGTAATTTTTTTCGAAGCAAAACTTATAAAGATGTCAGGGTCAAGGATATTTTGTACCTGACAGGATATCCATAACTTGAATAGTTCAGAAAATAATGGGGGACAGATATGCTGATCAGAAATATATTAGAAGAAAGTGTACGTAAATTTGATGAAGTAAAAGCAGTAAAATGGCTCAAGAAAAAGGAAATTATGGAAAGAAGCTATGGCGAACTGATGGAAAATGTAGTTTCCACCAGAAAAGGTCTTCTTGCAGAAGGCTTTGAGGGAAAGCACATTGCACTGATCGGAACCAGTTCTGTAGAGTGGATGGAAAGTTATCTGGGAATCATTACAGGATGTACCACAGCAGTACCGCTGGATGCAGCACTTCCCTGTGAGGATCTGATCGATCTGCTTAACCGTTCCGATTCCGCCGCTCTTTTCTTAAGTCCGAAGCTTAGACCATATCTGGATGCATTTCTTGGAAACTGCCCGAAACTTCAGAAGGTGTGGATGCTTCAGGAAGAGGTAGAGGATGCGCCGGCAAAGGTATACGGTATTGGCGAACTTCGAAATGCAGGAAAGAGTGCATCATCAGATTCTGTCTGCCCGGATGCAGAGGATATTGCGACCATTATCTTCACTTCCGGAACAACAGGAAAGAGCAAGGGTGTTATGCTGACACAGAATAATCTGGCCTCCAATGTTGAGGCAGTAAAGATTACGGCAGAACCGGGAACTGCCGTGCTCAGTGTGCTTCCAATCCATCACGCATTCTGCCTGGTTATGGACTGGCTGAAGGGATTCTCTCTGGGTGCAACTCTTTGCATCAATGATTCCCTGCTCCATATGGTAAGGAATATGAGTATTTTCAAACCGGAGATTATGCTTATGGTTCCAATGATGATCGAGACTATTTATAAGAGACTGGCTGCCGCTGATCCGTCAATTCCGAAGGCAGTTCTGGCAGAAAAGGTATTCGGTGGAAAATTGCGTATTATCTTTACAGGCGGTGCACATCTGGATCCATATTATATTGACCGTTTTGCAGAATATGGCGTCGAAGTACTGGAAGGCTATGGAATGTCAGAATGCTCTCCTGTTATCAGCAATAATACACTGGAAAACAATAAAAAGGGTTCTATTGGAAAACCACTTGAAAATGCAGAAATCAGATTCGAAAACGGTGAGATTCTGGTAAAGGGAAGCAGTGTTATGAAGGGATATTATCAGATGCCTGATGAGACAGCAGAGACTTTAAAGGATGGCTGGCTGCATACCGGTGACAAGGGATATATGGATGAAGACGGTTATCTGTTTATCAATGGACGTGTGAAGAACCTGATCATCCTGTCCAACGGTGAAAATGTATCTCCGGAGGAGATTGAGAATAAGCTGGCTCTGAATCCGCTGATAGGAGAAGTGATCGTCACAGGTGAGGACAATGGACTGACCGCCCGCATCTATCCGGAGCAGGCTGTTGTGGAAGCGAAAGCATTGGATGCAGAGGCAATTCAGGCACAGCTTCAGGCATTTCTGGATGAATATAACAGAAATCAGCCCACCTATCGCCGCATTACAGGATTGGTTGTCCGCAAAAATCCGTTTATCCGCAACACAACAAAAAAAATCAGGAGACAGGATGTCCTGATTGATGAGCCTCTGGAATAAGACAGAGGCTTAAGATAAAAGTGGAAGCATACCGGATAAAAAAACCTCAGACAGAATATCAGCGATCACTTCCGGTGCCAGATTAAAATTATCCCGGCTCCATTTGTGGAGAACGCCGATGGTACTGCCGATGGCGCAGGTGATCACATAGGAAACTTCTTCCTTTGTATGCCTGTCAGGCCTGGAATTAGATGTAGTTTCTGTAACATAATGATGGAGCATAGTCAGCATTTTTTCAAACAGATCATTGCCATGAGGCGTGCTCAAAAGACCGGACAGAAAAGGATTTTCCATAGTGTATCGGCACAGAGTCAGAAAATAGGAACTGCAGATATCCCGGTCATTTTTTGGCTGGAAATTTTCCATCATGGAAAAAACATCATGAATAGTTTTATCCTCAACTGCAGAGATCAGTGAAGGGATGTCCTGATAGTGATTATAAAAGGTACTTCTGGCAATACCAGCTGTTTTAGTGATGTCGGATACAGTAATCCTGTCAGGTTTCTTTTCTTTTAACAATTTGAAAAAAGCACCTAAAATGGCCTCGTCAGCCACAGAATATCTTTCATCGGGAATTATATTTTGCATAGTTGTTTCCCCCGGGAGTCTGTAAGTAATACATAAAGTATATCACAAATCTGACGATACATCAGGTGCTTTTTCTTTTTTTTAATAAATTTTCAATAATATATAAAGAATAGGTAAAGGCTTGATTTATGAAAGAGTAAATGATAGAATGATATTGGATAAAATATTGTCTGATTTTAATGAAATGGCGGAATTTTGGATAAAATAATATCCATAAAACAATAAAAAGCAAGGAGGGAAAATGGAGCAGTTTGTATGGGAAACAGCAGAGGAACTGGATCAGAAGCTTGCACAAAGGGTGCGTAATATCAGAAAACGACGCTCTATTTCTCAGGAAAAATTATCTTCCATGAGCGGAGTAAGCTATGGTTCAATTAAGAGATTCGAAACTACCGGACAGATATCATTGATATCACTGACAAAGATTGCCATGGCTTTGGATATTGCAGATGAGCTTAGAAATATTTTTACGCATGTTCCATATAAAGATATTCAGGAGGTCATAAATGAGGGAAGGTAATGCATTACAGGTATTTTATGATGAAAAACTTGTAGGAACACTGGCTATGACAGCTGACCATAAAGCTGCGTTTCAATATAGTGAAGAATGGATTGAAAATGGTTTTCCGATCAGTCCGTTTTCACTTCCCCTTAAAAAGCAGGTTTTTGTACCGACAAAAGATTATTTTGACGGATTATTTGGAGTATTTGCAGATAGTTTGCCGGATAATTGGGGGAGATTGTTGTTGGATCGTCTGCTACGTGCACATAAGCAGAATCCAGACAAATTAACGGTGCTGGATCGGCTGGCAATTGTTGGAAAGTCAGGTATGGGAGCACTTACCTATTATCCGGAGAAAAAAATAGATGAACAATATGGAGATGTGGATCTGGATGAACTTGCGGAGCAGTGCCGGAAAATACTAAATACGGAATACTCCGATAGATTGGATGAATTATATCGTCTCGGTGGTACAAGTGGTGGAGCCAGCCCCAAAATTATGACTACAGTGAATGGAGAGGAATGGATTATTAAATTTCCTGCACATGTGGATGGAGAAAATGCAGGGAAGATGGAATATGATTATTCATGCTGCGCAAAAAAATGTGGTATTATAATGAGTGAAACCAGACTGTTTCCATCTGAGAACTGTGAGGGGTATTTTGGGATTAAGCGGTTTGACAGGATATCAGATAAAAATGGAACAAAGAGAATTCATATGCTGACAGCTGCTGCGTTGCTGGAGTTGAATTTTGAGCAGCCAAGCCTGGATTATCACAGTCTGATGAAACTAACAAAAATATTAACCAGAGATAATGAGAAAGATATGAGAGAGATGTTTCGCAGGATGTGTTTTAATGTTTTTGCACATAACAGAGATGATCATTCAAAGAATTTCACCTATTTATATGATGATGAAAAAGACAGATGGAGCCTGAGTCCGGCATATGATCTTACTTACAGTAACACATACTATGGAGAGCATACTACAACAGTTGACGGAAATGGACGTAATCCAGGCAGAAAAGAACTCCTGACTGTGGGAATTGCGGCAGGAATGAAAAAAGAGGTATGTATAGAAAGTATGGATATGGTAGAAAAGTGTGTGAAAAATATGCTGGGAAGATATCTTTAAAGAAATCGACATGTGGAATAATTTGTTACTTGGAGGACAAAAATGACTATTAGAAAAGCAGAAGAAAAAGACATTCTAAGAATAATTGAACTGTTGGGACAGGTATTGCAGATCCATGCAGATATAAGACCTGATATTTTTATTCCCGGTACCACAAAATATACTGTAAGCCAATTGACAGAGCTATTAGGAAAAGAAGAAAAACCCATATATGTAGCAGTGAACGAGGAAGATGTTTGTGTAGGATATGCATTTTGCCAATTACAGGAACAGCCTTTTTCAACTAATATGGTACCGTTTAAGTCTCTTTTTATAGATGATCTATGTGTTGATCAGCACGCACGAGGACAGCATATCGGCGAGAGCTTGTTTGAATATGTAAAAAATGAAGCAAAGCGAATGGGCTGTTATGAAGTGACACTGAACGTATGGGCAGGAAATACTTCAGCCGAAAAGTTCTATGAAAAAATGGGTATGAAAACAAAAGAAAGGCAGATGGAATATATCCTAGAACATTGATGCGTTGTATAGCATATTTGAGAAGTCTATCTGCGAATTTACAGAGATATCCGATGGATGAATCCAATCAGTCAAACAGTAAATATTAAAAGAAAATGCAAATCAGGCACAAGTTATATTTCGGAAACTTGTGCCTGATTTTTACAGTGTTATTTGGAAATTACAGGTGCTTTTGTCCGATATTTTTAGCATTGATATAATTTATGATCATGTCTGCTGCATCGGAAATATCAAGTTTGCCTGTATCAATAGACAGCTGATACTGGCTGGCGTCTTCCCATTCTTTGCCTGTGCAGAATTTGTGGAAAGATGCTCTTTTCTCATCCACTTCCTTTATCAGCTTTGCAGCTTTTTTCTCATTAATACCGTCCCGTTCCATTACACGTTTGATACGGCAGTCTTTATCTGCGTGAAGAAAAACAGTAGTTGCCTCAGGATCATTTGCATAAATCGCTCCTGAACAGCGTCCGATGATTACGGCAGGTTTTTGCTGCGTAAGTTCACGTATAAGTTCAAAAGATTTTTCCATCGGATTGCTTTCTCCGTAGCTTACAGCAATGCTGTAGAGCAGGCTGTTTACTGCCTTTTCCTGGAAAAATTCTTTGTTTTCGTCAAGCTTTCCAAGTTTTTTGGCCTCTTCTTCCAGTTTCTTTCTGTCATAGAGTTCCAGTCCAAGTCTGGAAGCCAGTTCTTTTCCTATTTCATGTCCGCCGCTTCCGCACTGTCTTGCTATTGTAATAATCATATCCCATGCCTCCTGTGCAATGATGTTGCATTTATTTACTGTCAAAGTACTTTTTCGGAATTATTATACTCAAAAAAAATCGAAATGTATATGCCAAAATCTACTATAAATTGCCTTCGCAAATCCTGATATTCTGGTACTTATGGCAAATTGGTCTGACAAATATTTGCTTAATATAAACATTCGACAAATACCTTATATTGAGATATGATGAGAATTGTGGGAGCTGCTTTGCAGCGGAGCAATTCGTAGATATCAAGTTAGGGGCACAATGTTGGAGAAAATGAATATGAGACGGAAACGGCTGGCACCCTTTGGAATGTGGATAGTATTTGAAATAGTGGCTGTTACACTATGGCTTACCAAAGATAATCTGTTTTATCTTTTAAATTTCAGTTATATTGGAACATCGATTACTGTTGGGCTTTTGCTTTTTCAGTTTAACTATAAGCATGCACGTAGGATCGTTCAACTTCTGGTTGGTTTGTATATGCTGATTTATCTGGGGCTTATATGCCGGGAAAACATGCAGATGGAAGGTTTTTGGTATTATCTGTTTACCGGAGTATTTGAAGCAGCTACGATCCATTATGCTGTTGCAAAAATATTCGGACCACTTTTGTTTGGAAGAGGATGGTGCGGATATGCCTGTTGGACAGCTATGGTGTTGGACTTTTTACCATATAAAAAGCCTCAGGCTGCAAGAAAAAAGATAGGTTTCATCCGGTATATTACATTTGCATTTTCGTTTCTTTTCGTGGTGATGCTTTTTCTGAATCACGTAGGAAATATGGAAAAAATCATGTTTATAGCTTTTATCGTGGGGAATATTCTGTATTATATTGTGGGGATTATTCTGGCATTCCGACTTAAAGATAACAGAGCGTTCTGTAAGTATATTTGTCCGGTCACGATTTTTCTGAAACCTATGAGTTATTTCTCTGTAGTCAGGGTTAAGTGTGACAAAGAGAAGTGTATTTCATGTGGAAAATGTAAAAAAGTTTGTCTGATGAATGTTGATATGATCGATAACTCCAGAAAACGGAAAAACGGAACAGAATGTATTTTGTGTATGGAATGTGTCAGAACCTGTCCGAGGAAAGCACTTTGAGCCGAATTTCCTGCAGGATGTACTTTGGTGTCAGCTGTTACTGAGAACGAAACGAACAGTAGCGTAAGACCTATGTTAAATATAGTTAAACCTCAGTAAAGTCTATTGAACTTTTTTCTCAATGTTTCTATACTCTCCAATGTAATGAACACCCGATCTGTAATCGTGTGATGAAATATTCATTTCATTTGCAGGAATTCTGATTACATCACCATGTACTCTATTGGGAGTGAACTGATGCAGGGGATTTACGCAAGTATGGGAGTGATCATAAAAGGATGAAAGTAAACAAAGCAGATGAATTCTATAAGATATTAGAGAGAAAATCCATATATCCGGTGTTTCAGCCAATCGTCAATTTACAGACAGGCAGGGGTTCCTGCTTCTGATATTGTATTCGAAATAACAGAGAGATCAGACATAGAAAACTATCAGATATTGCAGCAGATCATGAAACATTATGCAAATCAGGGATATGAGATAGCATTGGATGATGTGGGAGCTGGACATTTAGGCCTAAATCGTGTAGTGAATACCACACCTGACTATCTGAAAGCGGATATAGAACTGGTAAGGGATATTCACAAGTATAAGAAAAAAGAGATCATGATGAAACTCCTGTTAGATTACTGTAATGCAACAGGAGCAATTCTGATCGCAGAAGGGATAGAAACAGTACAGGAGCTGGAATGTCTGCACAGCCTGGGAGTGCATTACGGCCAGGGATTTTTCCTCGGAAAACCAGAACGTGCATTTGGAAATATCAGTGCTGAATCGGAAGAAATATTAGAGCGATTAAATGGGAGAAAGAATATTTTATTTTTGGATATATCAGGCAAATAAGTCATTCATTTTTCTACATTTTTCAACAATAAATCCGAAATTACACCAGTTGATTAATCCCTGAGAGTTGTGTATAATTATAAAAATAAAGTTTTCTAGTACATCGTTTCGTAAATAACTATACCAATCGCGTAGGATGCGGATTCGAGTGTGCTGGTATAAAAACGCAGGCGTAGCGGGCTACGCTGAGGCTTTTAGACCTGTGCAATCGGATTCGCAGACAAGTGAGTGGTATAGTTATTTCGAAAACGATGTACTAGAATTGAGGAGTGGGTTATGGATCGCTTAGCACTTATTTTTGATAAACCAGCAGAAGCCTGGAATGAAGCGCTGCCCCTTGGAAATGGAACCATGGGAGCAATGTCCTATGGAAGATTTCAAAATGAAAGAATAGAATTGAATCTGGATTCGCTTTGGTCTGGAAATGGAAGAAACAAGGAAAATCCAAACAAAAATGTCGACTGGGATCTTTTTAGAAAACACATTTTTGCAGGGGATTACCAGGGAGCAGAGAATTATTGCAAAGAAAATGTGTTAGGAGACTGGACAGAAAGCTATCTGCCTGCAGGAACGCTTTCCATTAATGTGAAAGAACCCATTCAAAATGGAAACAGCTTTTATAGAAGAGAACTGTGCCTGACGAATGCAACTGAAAAAATAGAATTCTGCCAGGATGATTTGATTTATCAAAGAGAATTTTTTGTGAGTATGTCAGAACCAGTGATGGCAATTCATTATCATACTTCTCCAAATTGCAATCTTGAAATGTCAATAACACTGGAAAGTGAAATAAAGCACAAATCTGCTTTTTTTGCAGAAAATGGAATTATATTAGAAGGGCAGGCACCCATTTATGTTGCACCACCTTATTATTCCTGCGAAGTTCCTGTCGTTTATGAAGAGGGGCAGGGAATCCGTTTTGCAATTGGATTATATGTACAAACGAACGGTGGAAATGTATATCAGCAAGCGGATAAGCTTTTTATAAATACTCCAAATGATGTGTATATTTACGTGTCCGGAGTAACTGATTTTAAACAAAAAGAACTCTTTTTTTCAAAAAGAAACTGTATGATGGAAAACATCCAGCACATTCAATATGAAAAGCAAAAAAAGGCGCATATGGATGTATACGCAAATTATTTTGATAGGATGCATCTTGACATTAATTATACACCCGATAATGAACTTGCATTAAAAATGTTTCATTATGCCCGCTATCTGATGATCTGTTCATCTGTACCCGGTTCACAATGTACAAATCTTCAGGGAATCTGGAATCACCATATGCGTGCTCCCTGGAGCAGTAATTATACTGTAAATATTAATACGGAAATGAATTACTGGATGGCAGAAAAAGCAAATTTAAGTGACTGTCATATGCCTTTGCTTGAACTTATAGAACGTACCTCAAAAAAAGGTGAAAAAACAGCTCAGGATGTTTATCATCTGGCTGGCTGGGTAAGCCACCATAATCTGGATATTTGGGGACACTCAAGCCCGGTTGGACAATTTGGACAGGACGAAAATCCCTGTACATATTCCATGTGGCCGATGAGTTCTGGATGGTTATGCTGTCATTTATGGGAACATTACTGCTATACATTGGATGAAGCTTTTTTAAAAAAGAAGGCATTTCCGATTATACAAGGGGCCGTAGAATTTTACCTGGGCTATCTGGTACCTTATAAGGGATATTATGTAACTGCTCCCTCTACTTCACCTGAAAATACATTCCTTGCACCAGACATGACGACGCATAGTGTTACGTTTGCGTCAACAATGGATATCAGCATATTGAGAGAACTGTTTGGATTATATTTAAAAGCATGTGAAATTCTGGGAGTAGAAGATTTTACAAATGCAGTCAAAAATGTGCTTCAGAAACTTCCTCCCTATAAAATTGGGAAAGAAGGGCAGCTTCAGGAATGGTTTTATGATTACCCGGAAGCAGATATCAATCACAGACATATTTCTCACCTGTTTGGATTATATCCTGGGAACCAGATTCATAAAGAGAATGAACCTCTTATAGAAGCCTGCAGAACTTCTTTGGAAAGGCGTGGGGATAAGGGAACCGGCTGGTGTATGGCGTGGAAAGCCTGCCTGTGGGCAAAACTTGGAGATGGAAATCATGCCCTGACTTTATTAAAAAATCAGCTTCGCTTAACAAGAGAAGAAGCATGCAGTCTGGTAGGTGGAGGGATATATCCGAATATGCTTTGTGCCCATCCTCCGTTTCAGATTGATGGTAATTTTGGATTTGCTGCTGCTGTGCTGGAAATGCTGGTTCAGTATGAAGAGCAGAAAATTGTTTTTCTTCCGGCATTACCAGATGAATGGAAAGATGGGATGGCAGAAGGCGTGAAAGCACCTGGTAATATCACACTTAATTTCAAGTGGAAAGAAAAACGGGTTACGGAAATAAATCTGAAATCTCCAATTGATGCGAAACTGGTAATCTTATATAATGGTATGGAAGAAGAAATCGTCCTGAATGCTGGAAGCAGTTATCAGAAGACGCTGATATAAAGAATATATTATGATATATGAAAGGCAGGATATCTTGTGATTATAAGACATCCTGCTGTTTTATATCAGATTACCTGCTTATAGATGAAATCGTTTCCCATATTCAGAAGGTGAAATTCCCATACACTTTTTGAATAATCGACTAAAATAAAGTTGATCGTCAATTCCTACCATAACGGAGATCTCCTTCAGGGAAAAGGTATTCTCCTTTATCAGTGTAGCAGCTTTTCTTATCCGCAGATTGTTTAAGTAGCTGGTAATACTTGTTCCTACTTCGGACTTGAAAACACGGCATAAATAGCTAGTGCTGAGATTGACATTTGCCGAAATGGAGGATAATGTGAGACGGTGCATGTAATTATTTTCTATGTATGTAAGGGTTTTGGCAACATCATTTTTATAATGCCCCTCACTATGAAGAAAGTCCTGATATGTGGTCCTGGCCTCTTCATAATTTTTCAGATTTTCTTTATATGGCATATCTGGTGCAAAGGATTGGTACATGGTAAAACGGTTATACAGCTTTTTTATCAGCTGTTCCACTTTTACTTGACTGCACATTAATTCTTTTTGGGAAAATACTACGAGCGCATTATGGGCACTAAGAACAAGAATGTATGGCTGTAGCACTCCCTGAACAGCATCCAGTATCATATCTCGCAGCAGATTAGCTGATATAGAAAATGCATCATTTGATAAAAATTTTTCAAACGTTACATAGCATACAGCACAGGAATGTTTCATAAATCCAAATTTTTCTGCTCCATATCTTTCAATGAACGAATCGAGAGACTCTTCTCCCTGAAAAAAGGAGAGAAGATGATCGGTTATGGGTTCAGTGATGTCTGTTTTCAGAATGGAATCTTTTCGGTCAGCTGTATTTTGCATTTTTTTTGTGGTTTTGTTCAGACAGGCAAGGAGTGTATCTGGTTGAATTTTGATTTTTAACAGATAGTCCGCAGCACCTAAAAGCAATGCACTTCTTACTGAATCGAAGTCTTCGTAGTTGCTTAGTACCAGTATTTCTCCGGGATATTCTTTTTCCTTCAGAAAACGAATTAGTTCCAGTCCGTCCATTTCAGGCATTTTCAGGTCAGTGATAATGATATCCGGATGATGTTTTTCAATCAGTGGAACAGCCTCAAGACCATTTGATGCTGTTCCACAAATGAAAAAACCATGCTCTTCCCAGGGAAGAATGGAGCGAAGCGCAATTTTTACGATTGGTTCATCGTCAATAATTAATATACTGTACATAAAAGTCCTTTCTGTGGGCAAAAGTGGTTGTGATTTTTAGTTGTTATAATCTTTTGACAGTTCTTGTACATATAGTAAGGGAAGAGTCAGCGTACATGTAGTTCCTTCTCCAGGGTGACTATTGACCTTAAGTCCATATTCCTTTCCAAAATTCAGCTGTATTCGGTCATTTACATTGGTAATTCCAATCTTTTTCCGGTTTGTATGAGGTTCCAGCGCTGCAGGTGTCACTTCAAATCCTTTTCCATTGTCACAGAGTTCTATGATAAGATGATTGTTTTCTTCCCAACAGGTGATTAGAATTTCCATAACGGAGCCGTCATCAGAAGAACCATGCATAACAGAATTTTCTGCAAGGGGCTGCAGGATTAGTTTAGGAACAAGGCAGGAGAGCAGTTCTTCCTCTTCTACGTCAAAAGAGTACTCAAAGCTTCCGGCATACCGGATTCTTAAAATCGCGAAGTAGTTTTCCAGGTTCTCAAGCTCTTCCTGAATGGTTATATACTCGTTTTTATTAGTCAGTGTATTTTGCAAAAGACTGCTGAGGGCCTGGATTCCATCACTTACAATCTGGTCTTTATGCATGGCGGCTACAAAGCGCAGACTGTTTAAAGTGTTGAAAAGAAAATGAGGATTTAACTGATATTGAAGCATCTGTAGCTCCAATTCTCTTTTTTTCTTTTCCTGGCTTTTCTGTTGTTTCATCAGGCTCTCAATGGTATCTGCCATATGATTCATGCTTCCGGAAAGATCGGAAAGTTCGTCTTTGTGGTCATCCTGGATCCGTACGGAAAGATTTCCCTTTGATAATTCCCTGCAAAAATCCAGCATGCTTCTGATGGGGGAGGTAATTCCAGGATACACCATAGCTACAATTCCAATGCAGAGTAGAACAAGGAAGAATGCCACAGCCAGGATTTTCCAAAACATAGTGTTAACTTCAGAATTAATATAATGATATGGCATGGTATATACAAACAGCTGGTTCAGGTTTTTATTGAAAATATAAGTAACCAGCTGTTCTTCGCCATCTTTGTAAATGCTGAAAAAATCTGTTCTGTTTGGAAGTCTTGCTTGAATATTTTTCAGCAGCTTTTTTTCGGTTTTTTGCCCCAGTTGAATACTACGATCCCAGGAAGAAAGGATTGTTCCATCCATATTCAGATACATAATATTGGAAGAGTCAGCCAGACCTACTGGTTCCAGTACTGTTTTGGAAAAAATTTTTTCATCAATGGAAATCAGGGTATAACCAATTACACGACTCTGACTGTATTGTTCATAAATTCTTCTTCCAAGAATCAGGATGTCCCGGTTACGGTAAGTATGTGCGTATGCCCATACATCCTGATTTTCTTCTTCAAGACGACTCAGGATCCTGCTTACATCATCCGAATATAACCCATCATATCCCAAATCATAAAAAATATTCCCATCTGTATCATATACTGTAATGTTTTTTGCCTGTGCAGGATAGATGATTTTACTTCGAATCATATGTTGGATTTCATTGATGGCTTGATTCTTTTCCGTATCTGTCATACCCTTTTTCAGAAGACCGTCCTTGATTTCCTGACTGATGCAGATGGAGCCGCAGAGATACTGATACTTTTCAATCTCACTTACCATATTCAGATTGATCATGGATAAAGTCTGTGAGATGGAAGTGGAAAGTTTTTCCCGAAGCGCTTCTGAAAAAATATGAAACGAATAGAAGCTGATTCCTGTTAATGGTACAATAGAGATCAGGAAAAGCGCTATGATCAGCCTGGTTCTAATACTGAATTTTCGAAATCCCTGATATCGTTGTCTTTTTTCCATGCCGCTGTCCCTCATTTCTAAAAAATAATTCGTACATGGTCCGGTAAAGATGGAAAAAATCGTTCTGATTTTCATGACTGTATCGGATTGTGACAGATTTATTATACAGGAAAAAAACAAGATAATCCATTTAAAATACAAATAGAAAAAGATTGTACATATATGTCGCAAGAAAATCCATATTATATAAAAATAACAGAAAAATGTTCCATATAAAGAATTGTTTTGTGAATTTACCACAAGAAGATTTTTCATTATACTAATATCATCAGGCAAACATAATAAAAGCCAACAAGAAGGAGGAAACAACCTATGAAGAAAAGATTTGCAGCTTCTGCTATGATCCTTGCTATGAGCGCAGCAACAGTACTTTCCCCGCTTACTGCATTTGCAGAGGCAGAAGAACAGGAATTGAACATTGCCATTTTCCAGGGTGGATATGGGGATGCTTACTGGAATCAGATGGTGGAGCTTTTTGAAGAAAGCCATGAGGGCGTGAAAGTAAACATGACTATCAGCCCTACAATTGGAGATATCATCCGTCCACAGATTGTAGCTGGAAATGCACCTGATTTTATCTGTCTTAACGATGGTGGTGAGGATGGTGTAATCCTTTCCCTGATCAAAGATCATGCACTTCTCAACCTGGATGATGTTTTTGACGGAGAAAATTATGCTGGAACCGGTACCCTTCGCGATGATATTACAGATGGGATCCTTTCCAGTACAAAGTGCGCACCATACGGAGATGATGAGATCTATCTGGCACCATTCAACAGTGGTCCGCAGGGTCTGATTTACAACAAAACATTCTTTGATGAGAATAATCTGGAAGTGCCGAAGACCTGGGATGAGTTCTTTGCACTTGGTGATAAGGTAAAAGATATTGACGGACGTGCACTTTTCACATATCAGGGAATTTATCCGGGATACATGGAAGAAATGCTCTGGCCGGCAATTGCAAATGAGTGCGGCGAAGAAGCGCTTACTAAGATTGCCAATTACGAAGAAGGTTCCTTTAATAATGAGGGTGTGTTAAAGGCTTTAAGTCATATTAAAGAGATTGCAGATAAAGGCTATCTGTTAGAGGGCACTGTTGGTATGAACCATACAGAGTCTCAGACAGAGATGATGCTTGGAAAAGCTGCATTTATCACAAACGGAACCTGGATGGAAAATGAGATGCAGGATGCGCCAAGAGAAGATGGATTTGAATTTGCAATGGCTCCGATCCCGACCGAGAACGCAGACGATGTGCACTATGTATTTGACAGCTGCGAGCAGTTTTCCATTCCGGCAGCTGCCAAGAATCCAGAACTTGCAAAAGAATTTCTTCGTTTCCTGTATAGTGATGAATCTGTATCTGCTTTTGCAGAAGCTTCCGGTGCCCTCTATGCTACCAAGAGTGCCCGTGAAGTAGCAAAAGATAAGCTGTCTACTGCAATCTACAACATGTACGGAATCTACGAAGAGGCAAATGCCTCCTCCCTGATTATGAGCTTCGCAGCAGTTCCGGCTGATTGCAAGGTTAACCCGAAAGATGAGATATTTAATCCGATTACATCTGTTATGAATGATGAAATGACAGTGGAAGAGTGGGCACAGAATGTGGAAGATGCTTTTGCACAGGTTCGTGCTGATATGGAAGCTGCCAACTAAACTTCATATACCAGCCGGATAAAAACGGTAAAGCATGGAAAGGCTGCTACACAGTGTATGCTATGCAGCAGCCTTTTGTAACCCTGAACAGATATATCGCCAATCGGTGATGTCATCCACATTTATTAAATACTTTAAATTTAAAGAGGTGAACAAGCGTGGTAAAGAAGCCCAGATTATTTATAGCCCTGTGTACGCTTCCTGCATTGATTTTAACCATTGTTTTTATGATTGTGCCTATGGTAAATGCCATTTATCTGTCTTTTACCAGTTCCACTGCACTTAGCGTAGGCTTTAACAGCAAATTTGTATTTTTGGATAATTACAAGTATATGTTCCAGGATAAGGATTTTCTTCAGGCACTGTTTAATACTCTTAAGCTGATGCTGGTAATCCCGGCTGTGACCATATTTCTAAGTCTTGTATTTGCATTTATCCTTACTCAGGGACAGCTCAAGGAAAAGTCATTTTACCGGACCATATTCTTTTTCCCAAGTATTGTTTCCATGACTGTAGTTGGTATTGTGTGGTCTTTTGTGTTTAATCCCACAAGAGGAATTCTGAATCATATGCTGGATCTGTTCCATCTCTCCACTTGGAAACACGCATGGCTTGGAGAGGGAAAAACGGCTCTCTGGTGTATCGGTGCAGCCCTGGTGTGGCAGGCTATTGGTTATTATATGGTTATGCATGTGGCTTCCATTGACGGGATTTCCCAGGAGGTTTATGAAGCTGCTTCCATTGACGGTGCAACAGGAGTGCAGAAGTTCTTTAGGATTACCATTCCTCTGCTTCGCAGATCCATTGGAACGACCTATATACTTTCCCTGTCTGGTACTATCAATTTAAGTTTTACTCTGTCCAACGTTATGACAGGCGGTGGACCAAACGGTGCTTCCAGTGTGCTTTTACAGTATATGTATACGCAGGGTATGCGAAACGCTAATTTTGGATATGCCATGGCAATCGCCATGTTTACCCTGATTCTTGCAATTGTGCTTGCAATGATTTCTAAAAAAGTATCATCTGAAAAAGAATAGGAGGGAGACTGATGAAAACTGTAAGAACCTGGTGTATCAGAATCCTGATGATTCTGTTTACCGTTATCTTTTTGTACCCGCTTTTCTGGAACCTGATGTCTGCGTTTAAGACAAATGCAGAATATTTGACAGATCCCTATGCATTGCCCACAGCTTTGAATTTGGATAATTTTGTGGCAGCATGGCAGAAAGCAAATATCGCCGCTTATTTTGGAAATTCCATATTTGTGACTGTGTTTTCCACTGTATTGCTATTGCTTCTGGTTATTCCCATTTCTTATGTACTGGCAAGATATCGTTTTGCGGGCAGCAAACTGATCTCTGCCATTTATATGGCATGTATTTTTCTGCAGGCTACCTACATTATGATTCCTTTGTTTCTGGAATTACAGGCTGTGAATGGATTAAATAACCTGCCGGTACTATGCCTTGTTTATGCAGTTATGCAGTTTCCTTTTTGTATCTTTACTTTACAGGGCTTTATGTCTGCAGTACCCAGAGATTACGAGGAATCTGCAAGAATTGACGGTGCTACTAATATCCAACTGCTATCAAGAGTTATGGTGCCTCTTGCAAAACCCGGAATTGCGACCATTACGATGTTAAGTGCCATGGGCTTCTGGAATGAATATCCATTGGCACTTGTTCTTCTCACGGAAGATGCAAAGAAAACTCTTCCCATCGGAATGGCAAACTTGTTTGAAGTGCAGAAATATGCCACGGACTGGGGTGCACTGTTTGCAGGACTTGTAATTATTATGATTCCAACAATCATTATTTATCTGATTGGACAAAGATATCTGCTTCAGGGAATTGGTGCAGGCGGGTTAAAAGGGTAAAATGAAAGGGGAAATAAAATGCCAACTGATCAGGAATTAATAAAAATAGTTCCCTCCAGCCGCCAGCTTGCCTATCAGGCAACAGAGTTTTATGCGTTCTTTCATTTTGGAATGAATACATATACCAATCGTGAGTGGGGAGATGGAACAGAAACACCACAAATTTTTAATCCTACAGAGTTTATTGCAGACCAGTGGGTGTCTGCAGCACAAAATGCAGGTATGAAAGGGGTAATCCTTACCTGTAAACACCATGATGGTTTCTGCCTGTGGCCGACCAGATATACCAGCCATAGCGTTGTATCCAGTCCATGGAAAAATGGAAGGGGAGATGTGGTCTGGGAAGTGTCTGAAGCATGCCGTCGTTATGGGATGAAATTTGGAATTTATCTTTCACCATGGGATCGCAACAAGCCTTGTTACGGAAGCGGAAAAGAATATGATGATTACTATCTGGCACAGCTGACTGAGCTTCTCACCGGTTATGGAGATATTTTTAGTGTCTGGCTAGATGGTGCCTGCGGAGAAGGACCAAATGGAAAAAAACAGATATATGACTGGAAACGCTATTATGAATGTGTCAGAAAATATCAGCCAGACGCATGTATCTGTGTGTGTGGGCCGGATATCAGGTGGTGCGGAAATGAAGCTGGCGATGTAAGAAAATCTGAGTGGAGTGTTGTTCCTGCACGTACAGCACTTGCAGAGAGTGTACAGGAAAGAAGCCAGCAGACCGATGATAAGGAATTTAGAATGCGCCGGATCACCAGCGACATGGAAGATCTTGGAAGCAGAAGAGCGCTTGAAGGTGAAACGAATCTGATCTGGTATCCGGCAGAAGTAAATACTTCTATAAGACCTGGATGGTTTTATCATCCAGAAGAAGATGATCAGGTGAAAAGTCTGGAGGAGCTGATCTATATCTATATTGGGGCTGTTGGAGGAAATGCAACCTTTTTGTTAAATATTCCACCTATGCCAAACGGGCTTCTTCATGAAAATGATGTTAAACGTCTGGAAGAATTTGGAAGTTGGAAAAAGAAATCTTTTACTCATAATTTAATGAGTACAGCACATATTTTTTCAGAAAATGAAGATCCGACGCATCCGGTTTCTGATTTGACAGATGATACTTCAGAAACCTGGTTTCAGCCTGAAAGCAGCGAACTGCCAGTAGAAATAACCATTTGTCTGGACGGTTCATACAACTTAGGGTATCTGGTATTAAAAGAGGCTGTCTGCTATAGTCAGAGAGTGGAAAAATTTGAGATATTTGTTAAAGAGGGGGAAATATGGAACAGTATTTACACAGGAACGGTAATTGGTTATAAGAAGATCATTTCTGTTAAGGGGCAAAAAGCCCAGAAAATGAAAATTGTTTTACATGATTTCCGTGTACTTCCGCTGCTCTCATTTGTTGGAATTTATCCTGAAAGTCTTTAATAGGGAAAGCATTCTTTCTCATAATATCTTAAGGTAGAAACAAGAAGATATTATTAGAAAACCATTGAACCTGCTTGAAAGAGAGAACATTCAAAGCAAAATTGCCAATTGGTTTGGAATAGATTTTTCCAAACTGTAGATTGTTTTTATAAGTAATCTTGGAACTAATGCAGGAGTCATGGTGCAAATGGACAATGTTCGCAGAAAGCACTTGTCTTTTAGAAAGGCTCGTATTAAAATGCTTGTCAGTGATCAGGTTGCAGAAACTTGCGATGCCTGCGACCGGACGGAGGACCTAAGGGTCCTCCATTTTTCTATATACGCAGATTTTTATAGCGATAGAAAAAGCATTAAAACCGATAAAACCATTTTTGAACTATGAAGAATAGATTAGAAATCTCATTGCGCGAAAAGGGATGATTATTGTTGACCGTGAGTTCACTGCGTCTAAATTAAAAGATATCAGTTATTTTGCCCTGATAGATGGGTACAAAAATCTGTTTTACAATCCCATGAGTTAGAAACGATTTTTGACCATAACACAGTTAAAATTAATCAAAAAATCAATCGCAAATTTTTACGATTGCATTGACAGTGATTCTCCTTATCTATATATTATTGCAGTAGGAAAAACTTATCAAGTACTCGGAAATAACTAACTTGGTAATAAAATTTTTACTGGAGGCTATCAGAAATGACAGAAAGAGAAAAAATGGTAAGTGGAGAGTTATATGATCCAACGGATAAAGAATTGGAACAATTTTTAATTTCACCTGCTTGGATGTATGTGAAGTACATATAGGAGATAATGTGATGATTGGTCCAAATGTCACATTGGCAACTCCCATGCACCCATTTTTACCTGAAGAACGTAATAGCAGAAAAAGAGAAGATGGAAGCTTTTATAATTTTGAATATGCGAAACCAATTACTATAAAAGATAATTGCTGGCTAGCATCCAATGTGGTTGTTTGTGGCGGTGTTACCATAGGAGAGGGATTATAGGAGGAAGAGAAGATGGAGAAAAAGAAGAGAAAATATTCAAGGACAGATCGTCTGATCCTTGGAATTGGATTCACGATTCTTGGACTGTTTGTGCTTTCTATTGCGATTCCAATTATATATGTAGTGCTTGCATCTTTTATGGATCCTACTGTTTTGAATAATCAGGGACTGAGCTCTGATATTAAGGACTGGACTTTGGATGCTTATAGAAGAGTACTGGAGAATGAGATGATCTGGCGCGGATTTTTGAATTCTTTTCTGTATTCATTTGCATTTACAGTGATCTCAGTTTTTGTAACATTACTGGCAGCCTTTCCTCTGTCTAAAAAAGAATTTGTGGGAAGAAAATTTTTTAATCTGATTTTTCTGATCACAATGTTTTTTGGGGGAGGAATGATTCCAACATTTATTTTGATCAATCAGCTGCATATGGTAAATACAGTATGGGCGGTTTTGATTCCGGGAGCATTTAACGTTTGGAATATGATTCTTGCAAGAACTTATTATCAGTCAATTCCGGCAGAATTAAGAGAAGCATCTGCAATTGACGGTGCTAATGAAATTCAGCATTTTTTCAAAATTATGATGCCGGTATGTAAACCGATCATTGCAGTACTGGCACTGTGGTCATTTGTCGGAATGTGGAATAGCTACTTTGATGCGATGATTTATCTGAATGATGCAAATCTTCAGCCACTGCAGCTGGTACTGCGTTCAATCCTGGTGCAGAATACTCCACAGCCGGGAATGATTGCAGATATCCAAAGCACAGCAGAGATGGCAAAGGTAGCAGAACAGTTGAAATATGCAACAATTGTAGTATCAAGTTTACCACTTTTAGTGATGTATCCATTTTTCCAGAAATATTTTGATAAAGGAATTATGGTTGGATCGGTAAAAGGCTAAAGAAAGGAATGATACAGATATGAAGAAAAACAGAGTAAGAAGTTTGCTTGCACTTGGACTTTCTTTAACAATGATGGTAAGTATAATGGGGTGTGGAAAACAGCAGAGGCTTGATGCTGAGATTAATCCGGATACACCGGTATCGGATGTACAGTTTCCATTGAAAGAAACAGAGGAGCTTTCTTTTATTACCAGTGCACCGGCCACTTCAACACAGGATCCAAATAAAAGAGTGATTTTCCAGAGAATGGAAGAACAGACAAATGTTCATATTGACTGGACCTGCTTTGTATCAGATCAGTTTTCAGATAAAAAGAATCTGGCGTTGGCTCAGTTTGGAAATCTGCCGGATGGACTGTTTAATGCAGGCATGAGTGATTATGATCTGTTGCGTTATGCAAAGCAGGGAATAATTATTCCGCTGGAAAATCTGATTGACAAATATATGCCAAACCTTCAGGCTGTGTTTGAAAAATACCCGGAATACAGAACCATGTGTACAGCACCGGATGGACATATTTACTCTTTTCCGTGGATTGAACAGCTTGGTTCCGGAAAAGAAGCAATTCAGGCCATTGGAGATATTCCTTATATTAATAAGAAATGGCTTGATTATCTTGGTCTTGAGATTCCAACAACAACAGATGAACTGGAGCAGGTACTGATTCAATTTCGAGATCATGCAGATGATCTGAAACAAGAGTTTTCCATTGAAGGTGATGTAATACCGATGTCATTTATTATCAATAACGGAGATCAGGATCCTTCAATCTTAATAAATGGATTCGGAGATGGTTATGGGGACACAGGAGATCATTTTGCTGTAACAGATGAAGGTAAGGTGATTTATACAACGGTTCAGGAAGGATACAAAGAAGGTATCAAATGGCTGCATAAACTTGTGACAGAGAATCTGATCGATCCGGAAGCATTTACACAGGAATGGTCTACTTATGTTGCAAAAGGAAAGAATCACCGTTATGGACTTTGCTTCACATGGGATATTGCTAATATAGACAACAATACGGATTATGTGATGCTTCCGGCACTGACCGGACCGGATGGAATGAGAAATATCACCAGACAGAACAACAGTGAGACTAGCGGTTTTGACAGAGGAAGATGTGTGCTTACTACCAGCTGCCGTAACACGGCACTTGCTGCCGCATGGATCGATCAGATGTATGCACCCCTTCAGTCTCCGCAAAATAACTGGGGAACCTATGGAGAGAAGGATTCCTTTAATATTTTTGAGCTGTCTGTAAACAAAGATGGCGAAAAAATGTTAAAGCATATGGACTTAGGAGATCAGTCACCGGTGGAAGTACGTGAAGCGCAATCTGTAAATGGTCCTCTCGCTATATTAAATGAATATTATGACGTATATGTAACACAGCCGGAAGATGCGAAATGGCGTCTGGATAATATGCATGAGACATATTTACAGGATATGAACAGCAAATATGTTTATCCTAATGTATTTATGAGTATTGATGATACAAACAAAGTGTCACAGTATGATACAGATATTAAGAAATATGCAGAACAGAAGAAAGCAGATTGGATCCTGAACGGAGGAATTGATGAAGAATGGGATTCTTATCTGAAAAAAATGGAGAAGTACGGGCTTTCCGATTACCTTTCAATCAAGCAAAAATATTTTGACCAGTATCAGGATTCATTAAGCAGTGAAAAATAAGAGAAGATATCATTTTGACAGGAGGAACTATATGAGCGAAATGTTGGAAAAGGCAAGAAAATATGAATTTATACAGGGACAGCAGATCAAAGAGGAAGAAAGACCAGCCTTTCATATAACTCCTTATGTTGGCTGGATGAATGATCCAAATGGATTTTCCTATTATAAAGGAGAGTATCATTTGTTCTACCAGTATAATCCGTATAGCACACATTGGGACAGTATGCACTGGGGACATGTAGTGAGTAAGGATTTATTGCATTGGAACTATGTTCCGACTGCATTGGCACCGGATGAAGATTATGATAAATTCGGCTGTTTTTCAGGAAGTGCCATAGAATTAGAGGATGGCAGACAGTTGCTTATGTATACTTCTGTAAATCAGGAGAAACTGGAAGACGGAACTGTAAGGGATATTCAGACACAGGCAGTGGCAGTTGGAGATGGTAAGGATTATGAAAAGTATGATAAGAATCCGGTTCTGACAGCCAAAGATCTTCCAAAGGGGGCTAGTAAAGTAGACTTTCGTGATCCCAAAATCTGGAAAGGGAACGATGGAAACTTTTATTGTGTTATAGGAAGTCGTCCGGCTGATGGAAGCGGACAGATCCTTCTTTACAGAAGTAAAAATGGCTTTGAATGGGAATTTGTAAGCATTCTGGCAAAGAATCAAAATCGTTATGGAAAAATGTGGGAATGCCCGGATTTCTTTGAATTGGATGGCAAATATGTGCTTCTGACAAGTCCACAGGATATGCTTCCGGAAGGATTAGAATTTCATAATGGAAATGGAACGTTATGTATTATTGGGGAGTTGGATCCTGAGACACATACTTTAAAGGAACAGTTTTGTCAAGGTGTTGATTACGGAATTGACTATTACGCAATGCAGACACTGCTTGCACCGGATGGACGAAGAATTATGATCGCCTGGATGCAGAACTGGGATACGCTTGCATATCGATGCAATGACTCTGGATGGTTCGCACAAATGAGTCTTCCAAGAGAACTGTCTGTTAAAAACGGAAGATTGTATCAGGTTCCGATCAGAGAACTTAATGCCATGCGTGCAAACAAAGTCGAGTATAACAATGTTGTGATAAAAGATACCAGGCTCACACTGGATCAGATTGAAGGACGAACGGTAGATCTGGAACTTGTGATACGACCGGCAGATAAAGACAATCTTTATAAAAAATTTGAACTCTGTTTTGCAGAGAATGAGAAATATCATTCTACATTATGCTTCCGTCCGGATGAATCTGTTTTAAAAATCGATAGAAAATTCTCAGGAAGCGAACGGGCGCTGGTTCATCAGAGCAGTTGTCTGGTAAACGGTGACAGCAATGAACTAAAACTGCGTGTGATTTTGGATAAGTTTAGTGTGGAAGTATTTATTAATGACGGCGAGCAGGTTATGTCTGCGGTTATTCTTACAAAGCAGGAAGCAAAGGGGATTTCTTTCCTTGCTGATGGTGCAGTTAAGCTTGATATAGTGAAATATGATTTATTATAATAAAGAGTTATAAATTGGGACATAATGCAGCATTTATTGGTAAGGTTGGTAATGATTTTTTTGGAGATCAGTTGAGAGCAGCCATAAAAGAAGCAGGAATTGATGACATTGGATTATGTACAGATGAAAAAATTCATACTACGCTTGCTATGGTACATACATATCCGGATGGAGATAGGGATTTTTCCTTCTATCGTAATCCGGGAGCAGACATGATGCTGAATAAAACTGAGATTTCCGAGGATATTCTCAAGGAAACAGAAATGCAAATAAGTAAAAAACTTTAAATTTGTAATTCTTGCCAAATAGCAAGGAAATCGCAAGACTTTGGTCATGTGAATTTCCTTGCTTTTTTTTCTCAAAGTGTCAGGTAAGGCCCTTGTTTATGGAAGAAATCAGCTCTGCCAGTTGTTTCCTTTTGGTGCGTGTATCACCGTTGATCATCAACTTGGAATAAATCTGGTTGACATATTGTTTCACAGTGCCTTCAGAGAGAAATAACCTCTCTGCGATTTCGCGGTTGCTCAGACGGTCGGTGATCAAAGCTGCGATTTCTGCTTCTCTGCTGTTCAGCATATTTAGGATCTCAGGTCTGGAATTACGGCTGGACAGGCGGAGGCAGTGTTGTTCATAAACAGAACCAAGGGAAAGGATCCGGTCTGTGAAAGGCTCTGGTGTTATGGAATTAATACTGCCTAGCACATCCTTGATATAGTTATAATTTTCTACAAACGGAATCAGAAAGCCATCCGGCATGGCGTGTCCTAAGGCTTTCTGCAGAAGCTGTCGTGCATCATGATGTTTGCCCAGCATTGCGTAAGCAGCAGCGGTCTGGATCTGAACGTGGAGAGACACAAGTTCATAGTGCATTTTCTCACAGAAGGGCAGAAGCGTTTCGCTTCTGCCTATAACTTTTGCGTACATTTTCTGTGAAAGAAAGACCTGATTCTCGATCATTTCCATCATAGGTCTGCAGGGAGAGAGAAAGCTGACAGTGGATAACATGTGGTCTTTAAATAATGCGGGAATCTTTTCCGGCATTCTAATTAATGCATAGTAGTAAGCATAAGTACTGTCAAAAATATTCAGCCACATCATATTGTGGAGAGACAGAAGCTCCTTACGCTTTACTTCAGGGTTCTTCACAAAGGTGACACCCTCCTGAAAAAGGGAAAGCCTTGCAGCAAGGAAATCACAGCAGAGCGAAATATTGTGTTGTCCGTTTGAGGCAATGGTGGAATAAGTCTGCTCCAGCAGAATCTGTGCATCTGAAAAATTCCCCTGCATAAATGCTGCCTCTGCATTCATGAGCAATTCCGCACCCTGTCCATGTCCCTGGGTAATCCTGTAATAGTGGGGCATACATTCATTCATAGCTGTCAGTTCTGCATCCAGGGTTCCGGATCTGCGGTGAAACATCATCAGAACAGAAGGAGAACCGAAGGTCCAGCTTCCTGTTTTGCGGATACTGATGGCAGGTCTGGTCATTTTGGAACTGGCCTGACGGTGCAGAACGCTCATACCGGTGATATCGTTATACATCAGAAAACTCATAATAAGATCACATTCTCCGGAGAGATTCTTTCTCTCATCTTCGGACAAAGTGTTATCTTCAGCTATGGTATCTGTCAGAAGCTGCTTCAGTTCCAGCATTTTGGGAATCTGATGCCAGGTAAACATACGGCGCATTAATACGAGAAGGGCCAGAGGCCTGTTCTTCAGGATTTCTGTTGGACAGACATCAAGAAATGCGAGAACCTTTTCCGGCGAAAGAGAAGCCAGGAGGATTCCTGCATCCTTTTGGATAACAGCAAGTGCTGCATCATAGTTAAGAGCCTTGTTATAGGCAGCAAGTGCCTGCAGGAACTGTCCCCGGGATTCATACCATTGTCCGTAACGATTCCGGAAATCTGTCTGTTTTTCATGGGAAAGCATGGCAAAGGCACGCTGTGTACATTCCTTCATCATATGGTGAAAACGGAAGCTGACTCCATCGGGCAAAGGAGTGATAAAAGCATTCTGTCTGGTCATAAGGGAAAGAATCTGTCCGGCTTCCGGATTCCCTGTAATAAAAAGAGCCATCTCAACGGTAAATTCATCTGCAAGTCCCATAACAGTGAGAAATTCCTGCTGCGCATCAGAAAGAGGTGCGATCATGGCAGAGGAAAACATATCATAGATATTAGAAGTATGGTCAGGAAAATGTCCGCTTTCAAAAAAGGTACAGAGATTCAGATAGACTGCAGAGAACCACCCCTCACTGGAATAGAGAAGCGTATTCAGCTGATCTTCGTTCAGACTGGCACCGCAGCGATGGGTATAGACAGAAAGCTCCCGGCGATTTAGACACAGATCCCTGGTATGGATCTGATATAACTTTTTGCCAAGACGGAGAATTTCTTTTCCGGACAGAAAAGCATTTCTGCCGGATACGATCAGGTGGATATTTTCAGGCAGTTTGTTGGCAAGCATACAAAAAAAATCTGCAACATGAGGTTTATCCAGCAGATGAAAATCATCAATAAAAATGTAGTAAGAGGTCTGACTGCTCAGGGAATAACAAAGCTCATCAGCAAGCATCCCGGCACTGGCAGCATCTGAGGGGCAAACATAATTATCCAGAAAATCAAGCCCTGCAAAGGCAAATGCCTTCTGAACGCTCTGCCAGAAAACAGACAGATTATCAGAATAAATACTGATCCGGATCACACAGGAATGTCCGTTTTTGATCTGTTTGTCCAGATACCAGTTGATAGCAGTTGTTTTTCCATATCCCATGGGAGCAGTCACAGCAGTGAATGCAGATTGTGAAATCGGTTTCAGATTCTCCTGCAGACGCTCAGAGATGTAAATTGTATTCAGATTATATTTCTTTTTAGACATCTGTAAAACCCCTCACTTGATACGATATGTTTCATTTTAACATATAAAGTATCAAAATGAAACTTTTTCCCAGGTGGTTTTTCAGGCAACATCTGCCGTCGCATTTGCTATACGGGGGCACTTTTTGGTGCCGAAAAGTGCATTATCAAATGAGAGAAAATCAGTTATAATTACAGGTAACAGAAACCTGACCGGACTGTGAAATGACATTGCGTTCAGGAGTATGCGGAAACAGCGGATGCACATATCCACCAGATCAGGATCAGAAGGAGGGATTTCAATGAAGAAAAGGATATTATCAGGAATACTTGCACTTACAATGTGCTTCTCCATGACACCATCCATAGCATGGGGCAGTGGAATGACGGAATTCTCGGATGGGGCATCCGGGGAGTCAGAAAAGAAAGAAGAATTTACAGACGAGCCGGAGATAGAGGAGGAGAAAGAACAGCCGGTAGCTGCTGCAGGAGTGCCGGAGGTGGAAAATGGGTTCACTGACGGAACACTGGATGCAGCACAGGACACTTCTGCTACAACGAAACATACAGTGACCATTGATACCAGTCCCAGTTATAAAATAGGTACGGATACAATTTATGATGTGATAAATAATCATGATGGGACATTGACTGTGGGGGAAGATCCGGAGATTATAGCATCTTCGGGCAAGTTAAACAAAAAATATAGTATCAAATATAGGAGCGAAAAACGTATCAGTGATTATGCGCAAAATGTAAAGAATCCAGAATCAAACGATGAAAGATATTATGGGATTAAGAGTTTAACTTCCATTCCTGTGGAAAAGAAAATTAATATTACGAATATTTGTACTTTATTTTGTGTAGTTACCCTCGTCGGCATTGGAGGGGATAAGTTGGCTAATTATCAGGGGGTAGAAAACCCAATAAGAGTTAATTATGATTTACAGGGTGGATCAGGCGGCCCAACCACAGATTGGGTATGGAATGCTGATGGATTATGGAAAAATGACCATGATACTAAGCCAACTAAAGCAGGCTATAAATTTGCTGGATGGTATACTCAAGCAAATGGAAAAGGAAGCAAGATAGAGGGAGTTTCGCAGGCTGTTAATGCGGCGGTTGCAGGTTCCAATAACTATAAAGAAATAACATTATATGCAAAGTGGGTTCATAAGCATGCCTGGAACTATAGTTTAAGTGGCGATACTCTTAAGGCATATTGCTCAAACACAACGTCACAATGTGATTATTATGGAACAGGTTCTGACAATGCAAAGGCAACAGTTTCACTTAAGCTTAATGGATTTGATAACAATAACTGTGCTGAATATGGCAATTCTTATTCTGTAACATGTGCTAATAGTCTTCCGTCAGAAATAGGGGCAACAATAGGATCAATCATATATGCAGGCCGTGACGGGACCACTTTTTCGGAAAGTGAAACACTTCCCACCTCTCCAGGAAAATATAAAGCGAAAGTAAATATTACACTGCCTGGAGAGCAGTACTCAGGAGAGATATCTACTGATTTTGAAATTAAAAAGGCACCGGTTACCCTAACGGTTTTCCTGGATGATTTCACATATGGAGAGCAGCCAGCTATACAGATATGGGCAGCACCATCTGACAGTAAGGTAGTTTATCAATACAAAGTTAAGGATGAGGATGACAGTACTTATGCTGGTATAACGGAAGAAGGCCTGAAAAAACTTTCTGCCGGAGAATATACCTTAAAGGCAGTGGTGGAAGAAACAGCGAATTATGAGGGAGATTCTGATACCTGTATTTTTAAGGTTAAAAAAGCAAGTACTACGAATTCCGATTCCAAAGTCAGCATCAGTGGTTGGACATATGGTGGATATAATGGAGTAGAAAATACACCGTCAATAGATTCGAGCCTGAACCCGGAAAATCAGACAGTCCAGTACACTTACTATACAGATGGGGCATGTAGCACACAGACTTCAACTAAAAACGGAGCAGAAACAGAAGGCGGGGTACCAAAGAATGCAGGCACCTATTATGTAAAAGCCCAGATACCGGAATCTGCCAATTATAATGCCGGAACAGCAACCGGTACATTTGAAATAAAACCACTCCCGGCGCAGCTTGACTGGAGCAGTTCAGACCTGACTTACAATGGAAAGGATCAGACAGTCACTGCAAAAGTGACCAATGCCCTGCCCGGTGATACCTTTACACTGACATATGAAACTAACGAAACTTACACAAACACCGGAAAGAATGCCCGGAAGTATACGGCAAAGGTTACAGCTCTCGGAAATACCAATTACAGCCTCAGCGAAGAAGAGAGTGTATATTCATGGGAAATAAAAAAAGCAAGTACTACAAATTCTGCTTCCAAAGTCAGCATCAATGGATGGACATATGGTGGATATAATGGAGCAAAAAATACACCGTCAATAGATCCAAGCCTGAACCCGGAAAATCAGACAGTCCAGTACACTTACTATACAGATGGGGCATGTAGCACACAGACTTCAACTGAAAACGGAGCAGAAACAGAAGGTGGGGTACCAAAGAACGCAGGCACCTATTATGTAAAAGCCCAGATACCGGAATCTGCCAATTATAATGCTGGAACAGCAACCGGTACATTTGAAATAAAACCACTCCCGGTGAAGCTTGACTGGAGCAGTTCAGACCTGACTTACAATGGAAAGGACCAGACAGTCACTGCAAAAGTGACCAATGCCCTGCCCGGTGATACCTTTACACTGACATATGAAACTAACGAAACTTACACAAACACCGGAAAGAATGCCCGGAAGTATACGGCAAAGGTTACAGCTCTCGGAAATACCAATTACAGCTTCATCCAAGAAGAGAGCATCCATCCATGGGTTATCAATCCAAAAGCAGTAACAGTGAAACCGGATGATTTATACAAGCATATCGGCGGGGAGGAACCTCAGCTTACTTATACCACAGACGGTATCGTTGAAGGTGAAACACTATCTGGGATCACATTGCAGAGAGAATCAGGTGAGGATGCCAGAAAATATACAATCACAGCCACAGAAACAGAAGGTGAAAATCCGAATTATACTGTCACACAAAAGACAGGCACCTTTACAATTGAGGACCATAAATGGCCAAAAGACGGAAAGATATTAAGTCCTGCAACTTCATGGTCAGAAGGAATGAAGGAGCGAACCTGTACAGTACCGGGCTGTGGTCAGAAAAGATATGATGCCATCCCGAAACAGGATGGAAAACCGGCGGATCCCTATGCAGATAAAATAGATAAATATATCCAGATATTTGGCTCAGAAATCACAGCTGCAGCTCTGGACAATGAAGAAACAATCCTTTTTGGACTTTTCCCGGAAAGTGATAAAACCAGAATTGATAATGGATCAAGAGCTAAAGTATGGCTTGAAATCAATCATGTTAATAATCTTGATCCTGACTGGCAGAATTTAATCAACACGGAAATAGAAAAGACAGTGGGAAAAAATGCAGACCGGATTTTATTCGACATAGATTTATACAGACAGCTTGCGGGTGAGAACAGGGTACTTATTACAGATCCGGGTATCAATATGAATATCAGGATTAAAATCCCGGATAAAATGATTAATAATCAGCCTTATACCATCCGGGAGTACAAGATTCTCAGACTGCATGAGGACAGTGCAACGAATCAGGCAACTGTTGATATATTAGATTCTGTCTTTAACAGCAGTACTAACGAGCTTACCTTTAAGTCAGATAAATTCTCCATTTATGTACTGACTTACAAAGACACCTACTATTCCCCAAGCTACCCGGTAACAGGCATTAAGGTATCTCCGGATACTCTTACCTTAACAAAGAAAGATGAAACCGCCCAGCTTACTGCAGAGGTGACACCGTCTTATGCAGACAATAAGCGTGTAACCTGGCAATCCAGCGATGAGAAAGTAGCAACTGTAGATGAAAACGGCAAGGTAACAGCAGTTGGAAACGGAACTGCCGCCATTAACGCAACATCTGTAAGCGGCAGTTACACAGCGACAGTTTCCGTAACAGTAAAAATCCCTATGGAAATCCAGAAGCTTACCATAGAAGCAGAGAAAGAAACCCTGACAAAGATTGGTGAATCCACAGAACTGAAAGTAAAGATCGAGCCTGAAAATGCAGATTTACAGAAACTGATCTGGAAATCCCATAACGAAAAAGTTGCCATTACAGATGAAAACGGCAAGGTAACAGCAGTTGGAAATGGAACTGCAGAGATTACAGTTACAACAGAGGATGGAAAAATTACAGCTTCCATTATGATCACAGTGAAAGTCCCGGATGAACCCACGATCAATAAGACCACAGGCTTCAGAAGGTTAAGAGCCCGTTCTGTAAAACAGACAAAAACTTCTGTGACATTGCAGTGGAACATCATTAAGGATGCAGATGGATATTTCGTATACGGCAACCGTTGTAATACAGGTACAAAGTCTTACAAGTACAGGAAGCTTGCCACCATCACCGGTGGAGATATCAGCACATGGACCCAGAAGGACTTGAAAAAAGGTACTTACTACAAATATGTGGTAAAAGCCTACAGACTGGTAAATGGCAAAAAGGTAGTGACAGACACATCCATATCTGTACATGTAGTCACCGGAGGCGGTAAATACGGAAATGCAAAAGCTGTTTCTGTAACCCAGATTGGAAACAAAAAGAATGTTTCAAAGATCACCCTGAAAATGGGAAAAACCGCACAGATAAAAGCAAAAGAAGTAAAGAAAGATAAGAAGATCGAACGCCACAGAAAACTCTGCTACGAAAGCAGCAATACAAAAGTAGCCACCGTTACCCCGGATGGCCTTATCAGAGCAACAGGCAAAGGAACCTGCACAATATGGGTATATGCACAGAATGGTGTATACAAAGCTCTGAAAATCACTGTAAAATAATCCTGATGGAGTTTTAACTGTGAAATGAAAAAAATACCGGATTGAGCCAAACAGGCCTGATCCGGTATTTCTTATGTGTCGAGAATTTATAAGTGTTATAGAAAAAACAGGAAAAAGGTGGTAATATAAAAAAATACAGAGAGAAAGGACATGGCAGAGGGGATATATGACGGAAAATACAGTATTACCACTGATAAATACAGCATTTGAGCCAGGAAATGCAAGAAAAGCAGCAGAGAATTTTGCAGACAGGGATTTCCGGGAGATCGCTATTGCAGAATTTTATTATTTCACAGGGCAGGCGCAGAAATGCAGTGATCTGGTGGAGATTTATATTATGAGTTCCCGGCTGGAACTGAAGCTGTCTGCATGTATGCTCTATGTGTACTCTAATCTTACACTGGGAAATGCGAAGGCATCCGGACGTGGCCTTGAGATCATCCGGGAATGTCTGAGAAAAGAGATGGAAGCTCCCACTTCTGAGAGAAATACAGCATACTGTGTATTTGCAGGATATATGGGAACAGTTCTTTTACATCTCTCTACAGAGGAACTGCCGGATATGAAGAAATATATGAGCAGTCTGCCTCAGGGACTGAGAATTTTTGCTGCCAATGTAATTTCCCATGACCTTTATCTGAAAGGTGAATACAGCAGAGCGCTGGGAATCTGTGATGCGGCACTGTTTTCCTGTAAAGAAATTTATCCTGTTGGGATGATATATCTTTACTGTGTGACTGCTATGTGTGAAATCAGTCTGAAGCATCAGGCGGAGGCAGAAAAAGCCATACTCACTGCATGGAAACTGGCAGTGAAGGATGAGCTTATCGAGCCGTTTATCGAACTCCACGGACTTCTCCAGGGACTTCTGGAGTCCTGCATCCGCAAAGAAAATCCGGAGATGTACAGAAAAATATCGGATGCAGTTATTACCTTCAGCCGTGGATGGATGGCGGTTCACAATCCTGCATCAGACAACCCTGTGACAGACGCTCTGACTACCATGGAATTTTCCATCGCCATGCTGGCCTGCCGGGATTGGAGCAACCGGGAGATCGCAGAACACATGGGGGTATCCTTAAACACAGTGAAGCATTATCTTACAGATATCTTTAATAAGCTTCATGTAAAAAAGAGAGATGAATTAAAGAATTTCGTATTAAAATGATCGGGAAATCCAGGAAGATACGGTATTTGCTCTGCGTAACCATCCGCTGATGCCGCAGGATATGAAAATACATAGTAATAATGCCCAAAAACAGAAGATACATTTTTAGTAAAAAACGCTTTTGAATAACTGCGCGTCGCATTCTCGTTACTTTAGCCTGCAAATAAAAAGTCAATACTAAAATTGAAGAAAGTTAAAAAACTTTACAG